>NZ_CP037422.1:2667230-2919919 GCF_007748175.1 Gimesia aquarii | reverse complement strand
CCTAAGATGAACTCCGTGATTGGGACTAAGTCGTAACAAGGTAGCCGTAGGGGAACCTGCGGCTGGATCACCTCCTTTCTAAGGATAATTGAGGGCTGTTTTCAATAGCAGCCTCTTCAACAACCTTTTAGGACCAAGCTCTTAAAAATTGACCACCAACCTTTTGCTATAACAAAAGCCTCACTCAGACGTAATGTTTGAGTGAGGCTTTTTTTGTGTATATTGTGATAGATCAAATCTTTCAAAATCATTCTTAGATAAAAGTAATCTCGTGAAATATGAGGACCTGTTATTTTCAATTGATGACAAGAATGGCGTCCATGAATTCCAACAGTATCTAGCCGAAGGAGGAAATGTGAATCGATCACAACCAGATTCATTATGGTCGTTGATGCACATTGCTTGTGAGAATCAAAATGAATCTTTAATTCGTGCTCTTTTTACAGCAGACAGCGGCTTGCTGAATACGAGAGCTGCCTGTGGTTATCCACCAATTTTTCAGGCGTTAGACATCGACATAGACGGTGCAATACAATCAGGGCATCCTATGACATTTGAAACAACTAGGCTAATGCTGGAATTGGGCGCTGATCCGAATTTAAAAGATCAGAAACAACGGACGCTGAGAGAATTGGCTCAAGTATATGGTGAGTTAGTCGTTAACGAATTCGATAACTGGATTGCATCACTTTTAGATTAAGAAAGATAAAGCTTTAGTGCTAGTGATAGTGGTCGATTATAAATTTGCTGCATAGGTTAGTTGTTTGATATATTTGAGCAGATTCAATGAGCGCTTAGAGGTTAGATCACGATACAAATTGAATCGATTGAATCCAAAGTGAAAAGAGTTCCAGATGGCATTGAGTAGGAAAAACAGCAGCCGGATCGTCGTTGATGGAGACACTTTCCGCTACAAAGTTTCTGCTACGAGCCCCGACGAAGACAGGAACTTTCGTCTGAATGTAACTTTGCAGAGAGAGGCTGGTGGTTCGCGACTGGAAGTCCTGGGGCTGGTAACTCGCGATTTCTGGCTGGATATTTCCAAACCGGGAGTCAAGGTAAGTAAAAAATATCCGACCATCACACCACGACACATTCGGACCATCATTGGCCGGGCGATAAACGCGGGTTGGCAGCCTCAGACGACGGGGCCTGCATTTGTGCTCGAACTCGGCAATGAGACGCTCTTTTCCAGTTCAGAATAAAATTTCTGTATTACTTTTTATCGGCATTGGTGCCTTGGCATGGTGATGCTCAATTTTGTTATCTCGCGTTAGCATCCTGTTTTCTCTTGAATCTGACGTTATTGAATACGCTGGTCGCGAGCTATCCGATTCGAAAACTCAATAAAAAGAGGACGCTACTGCTTTATTTTCTGCTTACGCCGGGTTCTCAATCTAACGGGCCAGTTGTGATTCTGCTTTACTACTTTTAGTGTCATGCGATTGGCGCGTTTCTTGTCAAAGTTAGAATTGTGTTGCAAAGTTTCTCAAATCCGAAATTGGTGCTGGCGTGCGTCTCATGCGAGGACGCGCACCGCCTTGTGAGGTGGGGATGTGATTGGCAGTGCCACTTTTAAATTTGACTACATTCACGCCGGCAGGGACCGCGAGATGAAACCGTTCCGGACTGATTTCAGGATTGACTTTGATCTGACTCAGAATAGTCAGATTTATCGAACTGATGGACGAGCTGCCTCGAGAAGAATTGGCTACGGCAATCAGACGCGGTATCGGAACTCCTGTTTTTGAGACAATTTCGTTTGTCTGAATTCGTTTCCGGATCAGCTTGTTTTTTCGAGAACGGACCTGGAAGTGTTTGATCATTCCAGATTGTTTGTCATACTCAATCAACATAGTGTTGAGTTTCAGTTGACATGTCTTATCGTCGCTACAACTGAGATCCCATTGATCGTTTTGAAATGTATGGTACGGCCGATAGAGATATTCTGAGACACGCAATGATTTAAGACCTGTAAAAGTTCCATACACATTTGCCTGTCTGGATGTTTCAAAATAGCTGAATTCCTGATCGTCAATACGCACCACCGAAAAGGTTTTTCCACCAATGGTATCGTCCAAACGAGTTGCATCTTTTGAGATAGTAAAGGTAAACGGTCGCCAATATCCCTTAAGGGAAGGCGAGGCATCCAGCGTTGCTTGCAGTTTTTTCTGTGTGATTTTGTCGCTTTCAATTAGGGGGATAATGTGGTCGTATATCCGTTTTTCAAAGTCAGTATAGGAGAACCAGTTCTGATCCTGGCTAAATGATTCATAACATCGAAATCCCTTGAGTTCCAGAGATGTCACTGATTTGTCCCAGGATTTCCAGAGGGATTGCAAACGCTTGATCTCTGCTTTTGTTGCAGGATTGATCGTTTTGTCTTCGGCAGCCAAAGTTGACTGCATTAGAACTACAGCCAGCAACATAAGTGGTACTGAGATCAATCTGAGATGCACACCTAACAGATTTTGGAATGAGATATGTTTTAGGCTATGACCATACATGCTGGAACTTCCTGCTGAGGATCAAAGAGAGTTTGTTTTATTTGAGTGTAAAACAAGATCTCTTTTTCTCGGGAATTGTATTTTGGTTTTCAGAAAGACTCGGATCATTTAGCTCTATCCATACATTTGTTTTAGCAGATCAAAACCGTTTTGCCAGAACAATTTTGATTCCTTGATTAATTTATCCAAACGGCTGAGAAAGTGAGTGTTATCAGACTTCCCACTTGGTAGACTCTATGCCCATGCGTGTGGCGCGGAGGGCGCTTTGTGAGGCCTGCATTGGCATTTCGGTTTTCGCCATCTGCTGGAATTTGGTCTGCAGGATACGGGCGAAGGTCGCGGCCAAGGTTGCTTCGTCGTCATCAAAGCCGCCGTGACTGCGGGACGTGGAAAACGATTTCGGGTCGGCGTCATCCGTATTGGGCGCGCGGACCCAATCTGCGGATTTTCGCTTGAAGAATTTTTGCAGGTCTGGATCGCGATCAATAAATTTCTGCATGCCGAGAATTGGGACACCGTCGCGGAGCAGGGGGACGCGGGCTTCGTCTTCAAACGCGTTCGAAACGAGATACAAGAGCGATTTATGATAGATGTTCGCGCAGTGATCGTCCTGCTCGGCTTTATCCGTTAGTGTAAATAGCGCGAATTGTGCCAGACTTCCGGCTTCGACCGCAGGTTGATAGGTGTCTTTAAAGAGATCGACGGTGCAGGCCGGCGCCCATAACGTGCAGGTTGAGACGGGTTGCCCCAGGCCGGTTTTATTCTTCATGGGGCCACTTTTAATTTTCCCTTTGGTGCAGAGCAGCTGCACCAGCGGTGCCATGAAGATGGAGCCGGCACTATGGCCGGCGATGTGCAGTTCAATGGAACTGTCGTCTTTGATCAGTTTTTGTAGATGACGCGACATTTTTCGCACACCCCCTTGCGCGCTGGTGGAAGCTGCCAGCGCATTTTCTTTCATTTCATCCCACTGTGCTTTGCCGGTGAGGAGCCGCGCCAAAGGTTCCAGCGCGTCATCCAGACGGTTCAGCATGAAATCTTTCGTTATATCCAGCAGACCTTCCGTGCGACGCTGTTTCAAGGCATCTTTCAGAATGTTGACCAGCGTGGTCCAGTAATCGGTTTTCCAGATGAAGGCCAGCGGATAAATTTCCGCATCAAGTAGTACCTGCCGATAGTCGGCGACGCGCTGAATCGCCGATTTTTCATCGGTCAAACCGCCGTGTGCGTAAAGCAGGATGCGTTTCTTTTTCCAGCCGGAGGTTACGCGGGGGATATCCTGCTCGAAGATATCCTTTACGGCGGCTTCAGAAGTTCCATACGTACCAGTATCGCGGAGTCGGCCGTCGTTGCCGATGCTGATAATATGCGGCCTGATGTCGTGGAATGTATAACCCACGCTCGAAGTGCCGACTTCCGCATTGGCGCGGGCAATGGCGCCGGCGGTCTGCAGTTCAATGGGCACACCAAGCCGCGCAACCCAGACGTCGGTGCCATTCTCCAGCCAGTCGGCATAGGTGATTTTGGCGAAGCCGCCCCGACCCCAGTTTGCTGACCAGGAGTTCTGAATCCAGAATCCCTCGCTATCGTAGGCGACGATGGCAAACGCATGTCCTCCCAGTGTTTTGGTTTTATGGGGGATGGTTCCATCAGCGCCGATCCTGTTCCAGCCTTCATGTACGATGGCAGTGGCATACAGAACTTCGGCTTCCTGAATCGCACAGTGCATGGCGACAAGGTCACGATGATTCACGCGAAAATACGCGCCAAGCGGACGGTGTTTGGAATCATCCGCGCGCTCGGGCGTCAGGTTTTCATCCGCGCGTCCTGCTTTGTAAGGCCAGAGTTCTTCCGTACAGACACCATGTTTGTGCCAGCCTTTCATAGCTCCGCGTGCGCTGGAACCGGAATATCCTTCGCCGGGCCATTCATCATAGCGTTTCGCCATTTCATACAACATGCGGGAGCTGACGGGAATGGCATCGGGAACGACCCTGCGTGACAGAAGCAGGTAGTTGACGACCGTGGCCAGGCCAAAACCGGTGCAAGCACCTTCGACACCTTGATCAAGCACGGGGACATTCCGTTGCTGATAGTCCTCCAACGGGCGATAAGTGGGAACTTCCGTCAGTGTGGGGACGAACATCTGGTCGCGAAAGTCAAGTGTGTCAGGCCGGGCATCCAGTGTTCGCTCTGAGAGAGTGACGGGCTTTGTTTTTTTTCGGGCCATGAGCGCGATTCCCTTTTCTACAGGAATAAGGCTTTGATTACATTTATTGAAATGAACCTGTCCAACTCAACGTACAGACATGCTGATCTGTAATCGTGTCGCCCAGTTGAATGTATGTCTATTTATGTTCGCTTTTATCTTACAAGATGGCAGGTACGGATCAAGCAGGATTTCTAAGAAATGTGATCTATGGTTCACGCGGGAGTGGACGAGGTGAACCAGGTCCCGTTTTACGTTGTCGTTACGGGAATTAACTAATAACGAGTATGAAATCATCTCAGAAGCGATGCAGGTCTTCTTAAACAGAAAGAGTCAAACATGAGTCAGGTCGAGGAAGAGTTTTGCAGGTACCCACATTTTTTGATTATCGATTTGGAAGCGACATGCTGTAATCAGAAAACAGTTCCCCGTCATGAGATGGAAATTATTGAAATTGGGGCGGTGATCATCGCTCAAGAATCACTTAACATCGTTGATGAATTTCAAACGTTTATTCAACCTGTCAGGCATCCTCAATTAACGCCGTTTTGTACGGAGCTAACGTCGATCAGGCAATCTGATCTCACTGACTCCCCCTGTTTTTCTGAAGCACTTTCCCTGTTGCAACAATGGCTGATGCCCTTTGATCAGTATCTCTTCTGTTCCTGGGGCGATTATGATAAAAGCCAGTTTGAGCAAGATTGCCGCTTCCATCAAATCGCTTATCCCTTTCGCTCGGGCCATCTGAATCTCAAAAAACAGTTCTCAAAGTCTCAAGGTTTGACAAAAAAACATGGCATGGCAGGAGCTTTAGAGCTGGCGAGTATCACATTAGAGGGAACGCATCATCGTGGAATTGATGATGCCAGAAACATGGCAAAGCTCATGCCTTATATTGTCGGGACAGAAAAAGTCGCTTCTGTAAAATAAAATCAAATTGAAGCGAATTTCATTCGATCAGATCTAAAAATATCCCGCAAATTACCGTTTTAAAGCGTAAGAAATAAGATTATCTGGAGCGTACGGTGATATTGTCTCTCATTAAAAAAACATTCAGTAATTCCGAATTGCTGTTTGCTTTGAAATTCTAAACCCACTATAATTGCCTGTTCATTAGTTCTAGATTAATCTGTCAGGTTCACAGGAACTATAGAATTGACTTCATTACGATTACGGTAGAAAATATATATTACGCAGTAGTAGTCTGCTAAACCATCACGTTACAGATATCAACTCATCATTAAAAGTATTAGTTTGGGGAAATGATGATCACTTCAAGGGAGTTATCGATGCGCAAATATGTACCAAGTTCAAAGCAATCTACTCGCCGTGGATTTACTCTCATTGAACTCTTGGTCGTGATGGCAATTATTGCCATTCTCGCTGCTCTACTTTTGCCAGCGATTCAAAGGGCTCGCGAAAGTGCACGACGCACTCAGTGTATTAACAACCTGAAGCAAATCAGTCTGGCAGCACATAATTACGAGAGTTCGTTTCGTAGTTTTCCCTCTGGTTGGATTGAAGCGATGCCCGTGGATCCGACCTCTGGTCAACAACTGGATGGCCCTGCGAATGCCAATGTTGCTTTCAGTGAAGACATTCTCATTCCATATGATGGAGTCGATAGTACTAACAACCGGGTTTCTCAATATCGCTTAGTCGAGTGGGAACTTTCTCCCTGGTGGGGTTGGCAGGCGCTGCTATTGGGTGAAATGAATCAGGCCAACGTGAATATCGACTATGATCTCCCCAAATTTTCCCCTGACAGTAAAGCTGCCAGCCTGGTGGCGATCGAAAGTTACATCTGCCCTAGCGCATCTTATCCTTCAGACCGCCCACGTGGTTTAGGACTCTCCAGCTATCGTGGAGTAGGGGGAGCCTTAACAGGCTATTCAAATTTAAGCCCTTATAGCGGTGTTTTCCAAGGCGGTATTTTTCGGGCCAACAGTGGAACTAAATTTCGTGATGTCCCAGATGGAGAATCAAATACACTCTTATTTGGTGAGTCTTCCTTTGGTTTCTGGGCAGATAGCCATAGTGCTGTTGCAGGTTGTGTGAGAGCTGCTGACGGTAGTTCGTCATTTCATGATGGCAATAATTTCGATGGTACACCGTATCATGATACGACCGTTTCACAACAAGGGGGAGCTCCTTATCATCTTACGTTCGGTTCCTGGCATGGTGACGTCATTCACTTTGCAGTCGCCGATGGTTCTGCAAAGGCAATGGCAAAAAATATCGACTTTAATCTCTTCCGCCAGTTATGTATCCGAAATGACGGAGAACGCATGACCGGCGAATGGTAAGCCTTGATGAGTCTCAGTTCTCCTGTCTTATCACGACTTCGCATTTTTGTTTTAGCAGTTACAGCTTTCAAGCGCGTTCAAAACTGAACGCCATGACTTCCTGTAGTGTCTGTTTTCCCAGTGCGAGCATGATTAATCGATCAATGCCCAGCGCGGTGCCCGCACAAGCGGGTAAACCGGCTTCCATTGCCTGCAGAAGATAGCTTTCCGCTGGTAATGCAGGTCGCTTTTCTTTTAACCTCAGTTCCGCTTGTTGTGCGATGCGCGTTTGTAGCTCATGCGCGTCAGTCAATTCATGATATCCGTTGCAGATCTCGATACCCTGTAAGTAAAGTTCAAATCGTTCTGCGACATGGTGACCACTCTTCTTTCTATCATCACGAATACGAGCCAGGGCCGCTTGCTGTTGTGGGTAGTCGTAGACGAACACAGCTCCTAACTGGCAGAGGGCAGGTTCTATCAATTCCACCAGCAATAAGTTCTGCCAACTCAAACGATCTGTCTCATCAAATCCGGACGGGACCGAAATTTGATGTTGTAAGGCTGCCTGTTGAAATTCCTCTACACTCGAATTTAATGCGGAGAGACCAGCATATTTTCGAAATACATCCTCAAAGCTAAAACGTTCAAATTGCTCAGCAGGCAGTGAATCTCTCGTATTCTGATCAAAAAATGACTCCGCTACCTGGTAGACATGTCGCACCAGCGACTCCACAAACGTCATTTGCTCATGATGAGATTCCCCCAGTCGATACCATTCCAACATCGTAAACTCGGGATTGTGTAGCGGGCCTTGCTCCGCCTGTCGAAAAGCGTGAGTGATCTGATAAATCTGGTCCGCGCCTGCCGCCAGTAGCCGTTTCATGGCGAATTCAGGTGAGGTCTGCAAAAAACGTGTTGCCTGTTCTGTATTTGCTTCAGGTTTTTCGAGTCCCTCGGCAGAATGCCATAAGGTGGTGAAGGGGTCGATAAAAGCGTCGACTACCGAATCACGGGAAAGAATGGGGGTTTCCACTTCCCAGTAACCAGAAGCTTCAAAGAACATGCGGACTGCGTGTAAGAGTTTGCTGCGGAATTTCAGCGTTTCGATTGATGCTGTGGGAAGGTATTCAAGTTTCTCTTGCATGTGCTGATTCATGGTCAGGGGAATTGTTGAAAGAAGAAAGTAGCCGGAAATTACTGGTCTCTGTTAGCGAATAACTGACGCAGCTTATCGATTCGTTTGCGATTGGTTCCCATGTCAGAATAACCGACACGAGAAGCCGATCGAACTTGAATCACATTCTCACTGGAATCAACCCAGAATTCAACATCATCCACAAAACGAAAAAAGAACGAGCAAAACTCGGCATAGAGATAGTCTCCTTCGTGGTTGATAATCCGACATCCTTGTTGCTGACTGAGAATCTCTGCTAATCGCTTTAAGGCCTTCTCACCTGAACCTGAAAATTTAATAGGTTCAATAAAATGTATTGGAGACTCACATTGTGAGCATACACAGTTCGGTGAATCAGGACAGGGGCTCAATCGCTGATTTTTCACTCCCAGGTCTGACGGGGGAGGCAGCAGGTAATTCGTAAGCACAATCACGCAATAAACAGTTAATAAAAAAGAGACGCACCAGAAAAGAATCATCTTCCTAATACGCCTCCCGTTCCATATTTTTTTTGAATGACTGGTTATTTCTCTTGATCCATTTCAAAATCTTGAACTCGGCTATCATTGTCTTCTTCAGACGACGGTGCAGAATGTTTTGCCTTTGCGCGGGCCGTTTTCAGTAGTTGTTCTTCAAGAGATTGTAGTTCTTCTTCATCTGAAAGCAACTGTTCTGGTTGTCCATAGATTTCGTCTGTGTCTTCCAAAGATTCATTGAGTGAATCTACTTTTTGGCCTAATTGCTCTTCAGAACGTTTTTGTTCATTAGGCTCAGGTAAATCTGATTCTGATTGTCCCTGATCGGGAAATAACTTTTTAACTGAACTATAAGCACGAACAAACAATGTCGTTGCTGCGATGCTAATTACTAATGCCGCCCATTTTGTCACGCCTAGACCATTTTGCCCCCAGATAGATTCGGCGAAAATAACAAGTGTCGTCACGACACAGACTAAAGCTAAAGCGCCTTTAAAGATCAGATCAGTTCGTTGGTTTTTCATGGAGTGTCGCGCAATTGCCATCCTTGCCGAATAGTTGGCAACATCACGGAATGAGTTCATAGCGTCTCGCACTGCATCCTTATCTTGTAAATGTGCGGGAGCCTCCTTCAATGCTTCCAGTTTTTCTTCCATTGAGAGTTGCTCTGATGTCAGTTGCGATTCCAGAAAACTACTCGTAGAAAGAGTTACTTGATTATCTACCTCAGACTCTGGTTCCTGATTCTCTTTTTCTTTTGGGGAAGTGATATTTTGAGTTTCTATGTTTGAAGAGTCTAAAGCGCCAGAACTATTCCCGCGTGAGCGGGCAAGCAATCTTTCCATATAGGCAGAAACAGAATTGGGATCTTCTGCATCATCGAGGACATAAGAATCTTCCTGATCTGCTGACTCTTCTGGTTTTTCTTCGGCAGCAGAGTTCTGCTCTGTGATCTGTTCTGAATCTGTTGTTTCAGCTTCTTCCTTTTTTGTGAATAAATTGAGTAAGCTCCCTGTCTTTGGCTGTACTTCTTCTGACGATAGATTTTCAGAATCTGGCTCTGCTGTTTCACTTGTTGAATCATTCATGAACGACTGTAGCAGAGAACCTGGCTCTTGTAGAATCTGTTTTGAAGGTTCATCAGAAGAGTCTACTTCTTCATGATTGAATATGGGAGTATCTTCAACTTCTGAGCCACCAGTGACATCCGCATCACAATCAACCGGTTTTAACCCGATTTCAGCAATAAATTGTTCCCGCTCATCCAATTGTTGTTCGCGGATCTGAACAATTCGCTCACGATCTTCCAATTCTCCCTGACTTTTTTGGATTTGTAATCGCTGTGATTCCAGATGCTCTCTTTGTCGATTGATCTCTTCCCGATCAATCAGCAGTTGATCATGATCCAGAGACAACTTCTCTTGTTCTCTAGTCAATTCATCAATCTTCTCTTGCTGATCTGCACCCGCTGGTGTTGCCTCAGTTAATTCTCGCTCGCGGATCGTTAGAGTTTCTTCGCGGTTTTTCAGGTCTGTTTCCTGTTGCTCCAACTCCGCTTTGAGCCGCTCCAGTGCTTCCCGTTCTCCAGATAAACCTGCTTGATCACTGTTTACCGAATCGTGATCAGTGTTTAACTCATCTGTCTCGCTCTCTCTGGCTGCCAATTGTTCTTCGCGTGCAGTAAGTGCTTGCTCGCGTTCTTCAAGTTTTTCGCGATCAGCCTCTAACAATGCATGAGCACGGTCAAGTTCTTCCTGTGCAGCCGCATTGGATGTCTGATCTGTTTGAGACTGTGCCTGTTGTTCTTTGAATTCTTCGCGTAACGATTCCAATTCTTGTTCGCATGCAGTAAATGCTTGCTCGCGTTCTTCAAGTTTTTCGCGATCTGCTTCTAACGATTCAAGAGCACGGTCAAGTTCTTCTTGTGCAGCTGCATTGGATGTCTGATCCGTTTGAGACTTTACCTGTTGTTCTTCCAATTCTTCGAGTAGTGTTTCCAGTTCTTGTTCGCGTGCAGTAAGAGCATGCTCGCGTTCTTCAAGTTTTTCGTGATCAGCCTCTAACAATGCATGAGCACGGTCAAGTTCTTCCTGTGCAGCCGCATTGGATGTCTGATCTGTCTGAGACTGTGCCTGTTGTTCTTTGAATTCTTCGAGCGATGTTTCCAGTTCTTGTTCACGTGCAGTAAGTGCTTGTTCGCGTTCTTCGAGTTTTTCACGATCAGCCTCTAATAATGCATGAGCGCGGTCAAGCTCGTTTTGTTCGTCATTTAAAGTAGACGGTTCGGCTTGAGTGGCAGTTTCTCGTTCGTTCAACTCCTGTTCTTTGGTTGTCAGTTGCTCTTCGCGTTCTAAAAGCGATTTCTGCCGTTCTTCGATCTCCTGTTTCTGCCGATCTAATTCAATTTGATCTTGTTCGAAAGTGGTGCGTGAAAGGTTCCACTCTGACTTCTCTGTTTCGAAAGCACTTTTTTGTTCTTCGAGTTGAGCAATTTGGGCCACATACTCTTCACGTTTTGTTTCGAGTGTCTGGTGCTCTGCTTTCAGATTAGATTGTTTTATTTCAAGATTTTCTTGCTGTTCATCGAGAATGGTCTGCTGTTTTTCCAGCTTATCTTGCCGTTGAGAGAGTTCATTTTCCAGGCCGATCAAAGTGGAGTTTTTTTGATCGAAATCTGCTTTTAGGGCTTCGGCTTCTCGTTGCTGTCGATTTAGTTCATCAGTTTGATCTTGTAATTGCGACTGTTGTTCTTCCAACTGCTGACGTGTGGTTTCTAGCTGCTCATGTTCTTGTTGCAGCTGTTCTCTTTGTTGTTGCAACTCTTGTTTTAAGTCTTCCTGGTCTGCTTTAGATTCTAAGTTTGATTGAAGTGTTTGCTCTCGTTCTGCTAGAGTAGCCTGCTGATCCCGCAGTGAATTCTGTTGTTTTTCCAAATCTTCTGACCAGGATTCCAGGTGACTGCGTTCTTCGCTCAAATCACGTTCATAGTCTACTAATGATTGTTCTAACAAAGAGTCGGCGGTTTGACGCGTTTCATGTTCTGACTTGAGTGCTTCCAGAAATGCACGTTCGGTCTCTCGATCTGTCTGTTGAATTGCCTGATGTTCTTCCAGGTCGAGCCAGCCATGTATCAAATTTCGTTGCTGCTCTGTCAGTAGATTCTGTTCTTGTTTGAGAGACGTCTCGAATTGAGCCAACTTTTGTTTCTGCGTTCTTACCTCATTCTGTTGAGCGAGTATTTGTTCTTGTTCATTTGAAACTTCCTGTTGAAGTAAATCTAACTGATTCAGCTTATGATCCAATTCGAGAATCGCTTCATCGAAGGTTCGTTGTTGGCTTTGTGACTCTAGAACTTGGTTTTGTTCAACTGCGGTCGTACTTTGTGCTGTTGGGTCAAGTTGAAAACGTTGGTGCAATTTAGCGAGTTCAGCTTCCTGTTGTTGCATCTCCTTTTGTAGCTCGACTTGCTCCGCTTCGATTTTTGTCAGCATCTGCTGACGTTCCTCAAGCATTTTCAGGTACTTTACCACTTCCTGCGACTCGCCAGGGTTCTCAATTTGTTGATCTGTTGCCAGAGTATCTTTGAGTTGGTTGGGGTCATCATTTGATTCAACTGCAACTTGTGTGACAGACTCTACCATGATACCTATGGGGCCTACGAAAAATTTCATTCCTGGTATTAACGAAATTTGTCTGACAGGCCGATCATTCACCCAGACGCGAGGGTCGACCGCTTTAACTGAAGCCTCTTGTTCACCAACAATAATGATACAATGTAATTCTGCGATTCCCGGAACTTCAATCCGAATTGGACAATTGGGAGAAGACCCGACTTGATACTCTCCTGTCGTTAATTCGACAGGCGTGATTGTGTGTGTCAAAGGCAGGAGAGAAACCTGGAGTTGAAATTCCCCGGATTTCTGTGCCGTCTCTGAATGAAGGGATGATGTGGTTAACATCCTGATACTCCCAAAATCGCGATGATGAATTTTAATTCAGTAGTAAAATGTCTGTTGTGGTTCAAAACGATGTGTTCTCAAACTTGATGATTACGGAAATCAACATGCTATTTCCTACCTGCATATAGCTTTGAAAGTACCACTGGTCAAACTATTGGTCTTGCAGGTGTGGAGGGTTTTATCTTAAAAAAAAAGTTTTGGTTATTGATCGGGGAAATAATGATTGTAATGATTAAAAGTCTGTTGTTTTTACTCGTTTTGAGTCAAATTCAGACAAAAATGCTCATGGAAACCCTCCAGAAAGGAGAGCTCAATGACATCAGCGGCCGGGATGCCTATAATGTAAAAGGTCACTTTTTGTTCAATCATCTGGTCGATTTACTCTCAATCTCAAGCTGACTTTGCTCGAAAACGGTACTGACTTTATGGCTCGCTGGCTGAAAATTCCGTCGAAACAAAAACGTCAAACAGAGGACGTTCCCGAGCCGTACGAAATTGTGTGCGTCTGCGGCGTGGGGCTTTCAGGTTATCGGCGAAAAACTCCTTATCGTCACGCCTGCCAACAATGCGATGAGATCTATTTCATTCTCCCACGGAACAGTTATCCCGCGCCAAAAGCCAAAAAAAAGAAGAAGCAACTACCTACACAAAAACAGATCTCGGAATACTTTCTGAACACTTCTTTTGTGACGCAACTGAGAGAAAAAAGAAAGCAGAAGCAAGTGTCCCGAAAACAACAGGAGGTACGACCTGAAGTCGCTGCCAGTCCGAAACTTTCGCCGTTTGAGCTACCTGCTCCAAGCTCCAGACTGATTACCCCCTTTAGAGCTGTTCTGTCAGGCATCGTATTGATCATTGGCCTCACTGGGTACGGAATCATTCATAGCCGAAATTTAGAGCGTGCAACTGATACATTGAAAACTGCAACAGAGGCTGGCGAAACGTTTTTAAAACAGGGTGATTTGATTGCCGCTAATTCGGCTTACCTGGAAGCGTTCGAAGCACTCGAAATTTTAGGACGCACTGATCACCGCGCCAACGAAATTCGTCAAACATCCCGCGAACTGCAATCGATTACTTCTCAAGCTGTTTCACCTGTGTTTGAAATTGCCGAGGAAGCTGCTTCCCAGATCAAACAAAGTGATGTCGATAGCTGGGCCGCTCTCTTCGATGTCCGTTATGCAGATACATGGATGATCTTTGAAACGACCTTGACTCCCGTTGCGGTCGAAAGTGAAGCAGAACCTCCTCGCTTTCGTCTCAATTTACCAATCATTCTCGACGAATATCAACTTTATCTTGAACTGACTGCACCGAGTTTCAGCGAGTATCTCAAACAGCATCCTGGGCAGCCCCTCATCTTTGCTGCTCAAATCGATAGTTTCCATCAGGCTGCCGAGCAGCCTGGTACTGGAATTATTCTGCTCAATGGTGAAACTGCTTTTCTATGGTCACATCTAAACTTGTATGAACAGCTTGGAATTGAGTTTGATGAGTTCCATAACCGGGATCAGATTGAAGGAATTCTCAATCAACAAACCCAATATCTGGGAATGGTGAAATGAATAAACAGAATCGCCACTGCAAATGGTTGTTCTCATTGATGGCATTGGTTCTCTGTCAGAATGTGGTTTCTGCCGCTGATCGGAGTATCCAACACTTTGTCAGCGAGCGCGAACAATGGAAACGGTTGATTGGCGTCCCCCAAACTTTAGAAGGGCGTCTTTCTACATTCAGTTCAAAATCGCTTCGCTTCCGAAACTGTCCCATTCCGTTTCATTTTGTCGGTAACATTCCCAAGCTTGATTCGAGCTTTAAAAATGTAGAAGTCACGGGAGAATTGGCGCGAGAAAATGGACGTTTGTTATTTAACGTCAAGTCGCTGAAAAAATTACCTTCTGACATAGAGCATTTTGTCATAGAGGAAACAAAAATTGACCGCTCAAAGCCACGAGAATGGTATGCCCTGGCTGACTGGGCTAAGCAGCGAGCGACTTTTTATGATGATAAGGAACTGACGCAAAAAGCACTCTCTGCGTATAAAATGGGAATCAATACCGAGTACCGTCAACTTTTGGTCAAACAACCAGAGGCACTACTGAAACTGGCTGATCGCGCACAACAATACCAACTCGATCCGCTTTTGTATGATACTTTCCGGCATGAAGCACTCGTGCTTGAGAGGCAAAACCTGAGTAAACAGAAAGACTCAGATTTAAAACCGTTGCTCACTTCTATTCTGAAGTATTTTCCCACAGTTAAAACGCCACAAAAAAAAGATGTTCCTAAAGAGCGAAATCAGTACCTAAAAAATCAAGTTGAAGTTTTTCAGCAAGCTGATCAACAGACACGACTGCGGCTGATTCGCTGGTTCTATTCCCAGTTGATTTTGGAAGGCATCCTGAAGAATCTGGAGGCAGGGGGTAGCAACGGTTTTGAGATTTCAGATCAAATTGCAAAGAAGTTACCCGAACGCACCGATCTGGTGACCCAATATCAGAATGAGCAACTCGAATTTGACTTTAATCGAATTGACGAATTGCCGCGCCAATATGTGCTTGATCTTTCAGAGGAATTTCTGAGACGCAAAAATAAAGTCAAAGCAGAACAAACCCTGACAAATTGGATTGATTTTCGTCGGAAAAAACTAGATGTCAGCGATGCAGACGGGCGCGTTCGTCTGGCCCGCGATATGATTGATCTGACCAATGACAAGGCGGGGGCAACCAAAGTACTGTTGGAAGCGTGGGAACTCAATCCCAAGTCTTCAGAAGCAGCTAATTTGCTCGGCCGTCTTGGTTTTATGTTACAAGGGAAGAAATGGCTGAATCCGAAAGAAGTCATGGAATTTCGAAATGATCCGATTCGAAAGGCAATTCGAAACGGGACGGTGACCATTGGCATGAATCGTAACCAAATAAAAAAGGTTTTAGGAGCGCCGAATCAAATCAGCCGTAGTATATCTGGAGGAGAAATCAACGAATTATGGATTTACGGTGAAACAGGAAACCAGGACTTAATCATTGCATTAGCGCGCAAAAAGCGTGCGCAGGAGTTCAAAGTCATTCGAATCAAGAACGCGCGAGTACCTCAGGAATCAATCAAAGAGGCGGCAAAACCTGCTGAATAAAGGTTTGGTTACTCAAACGTCTCACATTCAGTGCTTTTCAAATGAACTTCGGTTCATAATCAGAGGATTGATGCAATCGACATTGTAAGAATGGCAGTCAGTGACTATGGTTTATCTGCTCATGAGGCGTCTGTGGAATTGAACTTCTAGAACTGCATGAGAGAACTTTCTGATCGGAATCAAGGCCGAATCGATGACCCCTCTACAAGGATTGTACCGCAGTGACGGAAATGGAATTGACTCCGAAAAAAGAACTCCCTCCTCTCTATCATGATTCCTCATTCTGGGGCATGACAGTCACACAATTCTGGGGTGCGTTCAATGATAATCTCTATAAACAACTTGTATTGTTAGTTTGTGCGCAACAGGTTTTGCTGGAACAAACGAATGATAAACAACCAATTGCTTTAGCCGTTTTTGCGCTACCGTTTGTGTTCTTCTCCGGGCTGGCGGGTTGGTTCTCTGATCGAAACAGCAAGCGTACCATTATCATTGGCTGTAAAGTGGCCGAAATTGTCATCGCCTTATTGGCGATGGCCGCATTTTTTACAGGTCACTTATTGCCATTGCTCGTGGTGCTGGGATTATTAAGCACACAAAGCGCTATCTTCGGGCCGGCGAAGTATGGGATTCTTCCCGAAATGCTCCGCGATGATGATTTACCCCAGGCGAACGGTGTCATTCAAATGACGACGTTTGTCGCGATTATTTTTGGAATGGCATCAGCCGGTTTTGTCAAACAGGCCTTCCCGGGAGAGCTCTGGAAAACCAGCTACTTTTGTATTGCGATTGCCGTGATCGGGACGATAGCTTCCTTGTGGGTACGAAAGACACCCGTTGCACAACCGGGACTCTCGTTTCGCTGGTCGACGATGGGAATTGATTCTGAAACGAGATCCCTGCTACTGAAAGATCGGCAGTTATTAAATGTGCTGCTCGTCTCTTCAGTGTTCTGGTTTGTAGGGGGAATTATTCAGCCCTTAGTAAATATCTTTGGGATCGGGCAACTGCATTTAAGTGAAAGCCGCACCAGTCTGATGGCGGCTTGTATGGGGGTTGGTATCTCGTTCGGCTGCATTTTAGCAGGACGCATTTCACGGAAGCGAGTCAATTTTACATTGGTTACGGTGGGGGCATGGGGCATTGTGATTACCTTATTTGCTATGTTCGGTTTTGGCTGGTGGGGGCCTGCTGAGAGCTTGGAAAGCCTGAAAGAGACTGACACCTCGCTCTGGAAATCATTTATTCCCGAAAGTGCGCTTGAATGGGCCGCACGCTCGGTTCTCACATTGATGGGTTTTTTCGCCGGTCTCTTTGTGGTTCCACTTCAGGTCGAATTACAGACTAGACCACCCAAGTCACAAAAAGGGCGGATGATCGGTGCGATGAATTTAATCAACTGGATTGGCATCGTCATTTCCGCTTTGTTCTTCCAAATTTTTACGGTCATTTGCAACCTGTTTCACTGGCCAATGAGCCAGGTCTTTCTGGCACTGGCACTCGTGATTCTTCCCATCGCATTATTTTATCACCCTAAGGATGAAGCATTAGCACACGAGAGTCCCTGAAGTTTTAAACTTTTGCTTGACCGTCGGCTGAGATCGAACAGAATGAATATAGAGTTAAATAACTAGTCCCATTGAAATTGAGTACTGAGTCGCAATGAGTAGAGAATTTCAGTTTAATCCCACAAATGTCAACACGATTTTAGATGAGTCCTGGCGACAACTGAAAGAGGCCGCAGAGAGCGAGACACATCCCTGGCGGCTGGGTAATTTAGCGACCCTATCAGAAGATCGGCCACGGGTTCGCTCTGTGGTTCTGCGTGACGTTCAGACGGAAGCACGGGAACTAATTTGTTATACCGATCAACGGTCTGATAAAGTGAACGAGATCAAAGCGTCTCCCCGGGTCGAGTGGATGGCATACGACTCGGTGACGCGCGTGCAAATCCGGTTAAGAGGCGTCGCTTCAATTCATACCAATGATGCCCGCTCTGAACAACATTGGCGTGAGAGCAGCCCTGAGCATCGTCGTGGATATATTACAATTTCCGCACCAGGAACGAAAGTGGAAAGTGCCGTTCCTAACCTTCCCGATTATCTCTTCGACAGGTTGCCGAACGACGAAGAAGCGCAACTGGGATATGAAAATTTTGCGGTCATCGTTTGCCGGATTGATTATCTTGACTGGTTACAACTAAGACGAAACGGCCATCTCGCGGCACAGTTTTTATGGACTGACAAATGGGAAGGTCATTGGAAATATGCTTGAACGCTGATAGCCTGAAGTGAGCTCAATTTGATTTTCCAACGTATTCGGCGAAAGGAGTTTTGATGATGGCATGGCAACGCTGGGTTACTGTCGGAATCATCTTGTGCATTTTACTTTTGGTGTTCGCCTTACTCATGCCGGCCATTTATCATGGCAGAGAAGCTGCCCGTAGGTCGACTTCAAAAAATAATTTGAAGCAAATTGGATTAGCACTCCATAACTACCAGGAGGCATATCGATGTCTGCCAATGGGTGGAGGGATTCGTGAGGACGATGTTGCGATGAATGGCTGGCTTACGATGATCATGCCGTTTACGGATGCCAGCCCTGATTATAATAGTCTGGATTTAGATGAACCTTGGGATAGTCCAGCTAATGTTGAAGTCTTTCAAAGAGTTCGCCCTGTTTTTCTGAACCCAAGCGTGCCAGAACTTTTCACAAGCACTGGCTTTGGATTAACTCATTATTTGGGAAATCCAAATTTGTTCTATCAAAACAGTTCTGTTCAATTTGACCAAATGCAGAATGGTCTCGCTCACACTTGGATGGCAGGAGAAGTCGCAGGAAACTATCAGCCCTGGAGCTACCCTTTTAATTGGCGTGCACTAGGTGCCAAACTCTGCGATGGCCCTGACAGTTATGGCTGTCTTCCCTGGAGTGGAGGGCATTTACTATTTGCTGATGGCAGTGTTTCTTTTTTTTCAAACAAAACATCTTCCAAAATTTTGAAACGCTTTGCGGATGCACCACCTATCGCGACAAAGGAACAAATTGAAGCGCCCTCAAAAATCTTTCAAACAGGTCTGTACCATTGGAGTCGCATTGATTTGCAGACAAATCCTCAAAGCAGAATCAAATATTTTGTAAATGTGCTACGAAATGAAGCCGGTGCAGCGTTGGTAATACGTATTTTTACTTATGAAAAATTCGAATTGACTGAAGCAGAAAAAAAGGAGCCTAGAGCGTTGGAATTTAGTCTTCCTGAATTATTATTACAAATCGATTCCACCACAGACATTCGCAAAGCATTAGAATCAACTTCGCTGTTCAAAACAGCTTCTCCTGAACAATTTCAAGCGAATGTCAAAACGCTTAAAGCACTTCAGAAACAGTTACAGTAAGACTGCCCTTCTGAAAAAAAGGAAATAAGAATCTCAGCAATCGACAATTCTGTTACAATGCAGGGTGACACATCTGCATAGAAACGAACACTGAACTAGTTCCAGGGTGTAGTAATCGTTTTCAAATCGTCACTTCTGACTGTAGGCGGGGGGATGGACATGAAATGGCAACGTTGGATTACGATTGGAATCATCTTAGGTATTTTACTTTTGATGTTTGGCTTACTCATGCCGGCGGTTTATCGGGCTAGAGTAGATGCACGCAAGATGACCTCAAAAAATAATCTGAAGCAAATTTGGCTGGCTCTCTCTAACTACCATGATACACATAGGTGTTTGCCACCTGGAGGCGTCATACGCGAGGATGGCACCGCTATGAATGGTTGGTTTATGATGCTGATGCCTTATCTTGATTCTAATCCCTTCTCTACTTGGATTAATTATAACAAATCTTGGAACAGTCCAGACAATTTACCAGTCTATGAAATTTCAACTTATATATTTAGGATTCCTGGTGAGGAACTGAGTCTTACCAATTCAGGTTATGGTTTGACAAATTATTTGGGCAATCCTAATTTGTTCAATCGAAATAGTTGCGTTTCCTTGAAACAGATGAAGAACGGAACTACTCATACTTGGATGGCGGGAGAAGTTGCAGGAAATTATCAGCCATGGGGTTATCCATTTAACTGGCGGCCCTTGGGAACTAAACTCTGTACGGGACCGGATGCTTTCGGATACCCAGCTTGGAACGGTGGTCATCTACTCATGGCTGATGGCAGAGTTTCTTTCTTTTCACAGGATACTTCTCCTGAAATCTTCAAACGTTTTTCCGAAGCACCTCCTGTCGCCACGGAAGAACAAACTGCGCGACCCTCGAAAGTATTTCAGATAGGTGATTTTCATTGGGAACGTGTTGATCTGCAAGCTGATGCCAAAGGTAAGAATAAATATCTCGTAGAAATCTTACGCAGCTCTGTAGGAACACCGCTGGCTATCTATTTGTACTACGCTGAAAATCGCACATCTCGGTATGCTGATACTCTCCATTATTTGTTACAGATTGATGCCACAACAGACATTGCAAAAGCATTAGAGTCAACAACTCTGTCCAAAGCAGCAACGCCTGAACAATTTCAAGCGAATGTGAAAACACTGCAAGCGATTCAGAAACAATTACAGTAAAAGTTTTCTACTCGAAATATCGCAAATTAAAACGGGTATGCTTATGAGATGGCAAAGTTTGTTTAGGTTCTCAATTATTCCGTGTTTGTTACTTTTATCAGTTGCTTTACTCATGCCATATGTTAATCAAGCCAGACTAGCTGCCCGCAAATCTACATCAAAAAATAACATGAAACAAATCGGGCTCGCACTCCATAACTACCATGAAACACATGGATTTTTGCCGCCCGGAGGTGTTATACGTGAGGATGGCACCGCCATGAATGGTTGGCTCACGATGATCAGGCCCTATATGGATGCGAGTCCTGATTACAACAGGCTCGATTTGAATGAATCGTGGGAGAGTCCTCGTAATGTTGATATCTTTGAAATAGCCCTGCCTTATTACTTGAATCCAAATGTAAGAGAAAATTATACAACGACTGGTTATGGACTAACCCATTATTTGGGGAACCCTAATTTGTTATACCGAAATAGTTCTGTTCAATTTGAACAAATGCAGAATGGTCTTGCCCATACCTGGATGTCGGGTGAGATCGGAGGAAATTATCATCCTTGGAGCTATCCTTTTAATTGGCGATCACTAGGCGTAAAGCTATGTGTGGGACCAGAGAGTTTTGGAGAACCTGACTGGAAGGGCGGGCAACTACTCATGGCGGATGGTCGTGTTTCTTTCTTTTCAGAAGAAACATCGCCTGAAATATTAAGACGCCTCGCTAACGCCCCACCAGTTGCTACGAAAACGCAAACAGCGGCACCTCAAATAATCTTTGAAACATGCGTTTCTTACTAGAGACATATCGATATGAAGTCTGATCCACATAGTAAGTAACGCCAGTTTGCGAATGTTCTAAGAAGGCGCAGCACTAGATGTGCTTGTTTTTGCTTTTGAAGCAAACGAAAGAAGAGAAAGTAATGGATCATACAATTCCGTGTATGATTTTAAAAATAGATTCTACCACAGACTTCGCAAAGCATTCGAATCAACTTCGATGTTCAAAACAGCCTCTGCTGAACGATTTCAAGCGAACGTCAAAACGCTAGAAGCGATTCAGGGGCAACTGGAGTAACGCTTATCACTTACATGTGAGATTGTCAGTACAGTGTTATTTTTGATAAATTTCGCTCGATTTTCTACTTCTTGAATCGAAAATCGGAATTTCTTTATACTGAACCATGTCCCAGCCGGGGGATCAGCTTGACGCATAAATACAGGGGCAATATACTCGCGCTTGGACTTATTTATCTCGTTGTGAGTGAATAAGTTTTGAACGATTTCATATTAACTGCGAGAGACTCTCATGAAGAGCGAACATAGACACGAACTGCAAACGAACGACCTCGGTAAATTAATGGCTCAGGCAGAGCCATTTATGGAAAAGTATGGAATGAAAATCGCCGTGGCTGTGGGTGCTGTTCTCGTGTTGATCATCGGATACTTTGCCTGGTCTGCCAGTGCGACTTCCCAAAATGCAGAAGGTTGGACCCGTTTAGCCGCCTGTGCATCAACGGCAGATTATGAAAACGTGGCCGAAGATTTTGCCGGAACAGAAGTCGCAGAATGGGCTCTGGTTAATGCGGCTGAAAGTCACCTGCAATCCGGGATTCGAAATATGTTTACGGACCGAAAGGCCGGTAACCGAGAGTTGGAAGATGCAAAAGAGCAATTTCAGCAACTGTTGGACTCGTCTTCCACAATACCCGCCATTCGTGAAAGGGCTCTCTTTGGACTGGCCAGGACGGAGGAATCTACGTCGGACGGTGACCTCAAAAATGCAACCGAACTTTATAAAAAGTTGATCCAGGAATTTCCTGATTCCATCTTCCGAAAATTGGCTGAGCAACGCGTCAAGCCGGTTAAAGGTGAAAAAGTAGCCGTGTTGGAGAATGAGAATACTCAGAAATTTTATAAATGGTTTCATGCACAAGATCCTAAACCCGGAGATCGACAGAGACCCGGCTTTAATTTGCCGATGCCTGGTACGAATCCTGGAAGTGGCGGGAATGCCAAGAAGGATTCTTCCGGATTGCCGAAGCTACCTCCTCTGAATATTCCCGGGCTGCCTGAGCCTCTGACTTCAGGATCGGATGATAAAAAATCACCGGACTCAACGACGCCTGCGAAAGAAGAACCTGAGTCTGCTGACAAACCGGCTACTCCTAAGGACACTGACAAACCAGCAGAGTCTTCACAAGAGAAGCCGAAGTCGGAACCAGCGACTGAAAAGAAACCATGATGTCTGACGAAGTTTCGTCACCTCCTGAACTCTCGAGTGAGCCGATTGAAATTACAGTTGAGGCACGCGCTCATGGTTGGCGGATAGACCACTATCTAAGTCGCCTGTATCCGAATTACACACGCGTCTTATTTCAGAAAGCTATCAAACAGGAGGCCGTTCTCGTCAATGGCTTACCTGTGAAAGCAGCCCGGCGGATGCGCGTCAATGATCGTGTTTCAATCCGCTTGCCAGAAATGCCCGATAATCAGTTGCCACCGGAAGATATTCCTCTCGACATCATCTATGAAGATGAAGCGATTGCCGTCATCAATAAACCGTCTGATATGATTGTGCATCCGGGAAAAGGGAATTATGCGGGGACGTTGGCGGGAGCACTGCAACACCATTTCGATCAGTTAAGTGATGTTGCCGGTCAGTTTCGTCCAGGAATTGTCCATCGGCTGGATCGGAATACCAGTGGTTTGCTGGTGGTTGCGAAAGACAATCAGGTACATGCACGATTGAGTGCACAATTTGAGAAACGCGAAGTACAGAAGGAATACCGGGCAATCGTCTGGGGGCGCCTCGAATTTGACAGCGATTTCATTGAGACCTTTATGTGTGTGCATCCACGTCACCGGGAAAAGATGATTGTTTGTGACGAGGGTGGTAATGCCCGTGATGCGTTTACGTATTATGAAACCATCAGGCGTTACAAAGCGTTTTCTCATGTCCGGCTGAAACCACGTACTGGCCGCACGCATCAATTGCGAGTTCATATGCAACATATTGGCCACTCAATTGTTGCCGACCGTGTCTATGGAGGCCGCACTGCTTTAAAAATCAATGACCTGAATGTCCATGCTGAAATTGATGCAGAAGCAGGTGAAAACGATCTATTAATCAGCCGCCAGGCGCTGCATGCATTTTGTTTGGAATTTAACCACCCTCAGAGTGGAAAACCAATGACGTTTGAGGCACCATTACCTGAAGACATGGAACTTACACTCGCTGCGTTAGACCAATACCAGAAGGACGAATGAAGATGAAACTCGCTAAAGTTTTATTGTCAAGCGGAGAACGGCACGTTGCCATCGTGGAAGAGAATCAGGTTCGACTTCTGGATCTCACTCAGGTTGAAAACTGCCATCGACTATCGGACATTTTGTATGCTCCTGATCCTGCAGGGCTCGCAAATTTTCTGATCGACACCGAGTTACCTCCAGTGCCATTTAACCAACTGGAATTTCTGGCTCCCCTTGATCATCAGGAAGTCTGGGCCGCTGGGGTGACGTATAAACGCAGTCAGGTAGCACGAATGGAAGAATCGGAAGCTGCTGCTTCACACTACGATCAGGTTTACACAGCAGATCGCCCCGAACTCTTTTTCAAAGCGACTCCCAGCCGCGTCTGCGGACCGAATCAACCGGTGCGTGTGCGTTATGATAGCCAATGGTCCGTACCAGAACCCGAGTTAGCTTTGGTGGTCTCACCCGATTTAAGGCTGGTGGGCTATACCATCGGCAACGACATGTCTGCCAGAGATATCGAAGGAGAAAACCCGCTTTATCTTCCCCAGGCAAAACTCTACAAACAGTGTTGCGGGCTTGGTCCATGTATCTTGTTGCATGAGAAGCCTTTACCACGCGAGGAAACCAAAATCACACTCGTCATTGAACGCGGTGGGGAAGAAGTGTTTCAGGGTACTACTTCCATTGAGGAAATGGCCCGGGGACTTGAAGATTTGATTGAATGGCTAGGCAAAGAAAATGAGTTTCCTCTAGGTGCGATTTTATTAACTGGGACCGGGATTGTACCCCCAGATGAATTCACTCTTGAAGACCGTGACATTGTTTCTATCGAAATCAACGGGATTGGAACCCTCATCAATCCCATCGTGAAAGAGGCAAGTCCCTAGTTTGCAAAACGGCTTCAATTTCAGCTAGCTTGGGTAGTGCATCTCGATTTCCCAGCCGCTCGCATTTGAGTGCCGCCGTGATACAGGCAAACTTCAAGGTACGATCCAGGGGCCATGCTTCCAAGATGCCATAGATCAAAGCACCGGAGAATACATCTCCCGCACCGGTTGTATCGAGTGAGAGAACCGGCAGTGCTGCACTGTGTAAGCATACTTCGTTTGTGAAGAGCCACGCACCTTGAGTACCATCGGTAATGGTGACTAGTTCTGGTCCCTGTTCGAGAAGTGCTCTCCCCCCTGTGTGAATATCATCGGTTTGCAGATACTCAGTCAGAAATCGCCGGGGGCAATTCATAACGTTCAAATAAGGAATCAGCTGTTCCATGCCTGGCTTTAAAGAACCTGCATCCAGACAAACTTTGACGCCTGCCTGCCTTGCTATCTTCGCGGCAGCGAAGCAGGTTTTTTCTGGCCAACCATCCAGATGGATTGCTTTGGCCCGTTGGATGAGCTTTAGATCCAGCTCATCTGGTTGTAGACAGGACTGGGGGCGATAGCAGGCAATTGTGCGTGTTCCCGCCTGTTCGTCAATCCAGACTTGTGCATAACCCGAGCGGGTTCCTGCTAACATCCGACTGGCTTCCAAATTGAGATTTTCCGTGGCCAGATCTTGCTCGATGAGAGGGCCATATTGATCATCACCCCAACTGCCTATGAAGGCACACGCTTTTCCGAAGCGTGATAACAGAACCTGTGCCGTTGGTACAGGACCACCTATCTGATAGGCGTCGCTGATAATATTTGTTTTGGCATCCTGCTCGGGATGTTGAGATAAAAGAACCAGGTGATCGACGACAACGGTACCCACCCCGACAACATCATGCTTCATAAAATCGACTCTTAATTTCGAGTAATACCAGGGATTACTTTAGAGCTTCTTTTCCCAGAACAGTGCCCGCCCCATTTGAGGGTCGAGTTCGTAGCCAGAGAATCCGAATTTCGAATAAGCGGCTTGAGCAACCTGATTTCCTTCTAAAACTTCCAAAGTCAGTTTACAGCATCCGCGCGCTTTGGCAATGTCTTCGACTCGTTCAAATAGTCGTCTTGATACACCTTGTCCTCGGAATGTCGCTGCCACAAAAACATCATGGATATTCATGAGCGGTTTACAGGAAAATGTCGAAAAGCCTTCCATACAAATTACCAGTCCAACAGGCTCTTCGTCTTCAAATGCTAATACCACGACCGCTTCAGGCCGTTTTTGCAATGCGTTGGCAAGATTTTCCTGTACCTCATCGGGTAGTGGTTTGCCGCCTCCTTCAGGACTACTGGCATAACTGTTTAACAAAAAAACGACCGCATGGGCATGTTGTGCGTTTGTCAGATCTGCTTCGAATAGTTCCATCAGCTTGTCTTTATGCTTGAATCAGGGAAATTTGTGTGTGTGAGATCAAAATTCTGGTCTGAAAGTGTTATTTTAGTCAGAGAATTAGAAATAAGGGAGTCACTCGTTCCAAAGACAGTCAAAGTCGCTTTTATTTCTGCACGCACACATAAATTAAATTTGAGTTTAAACTGAAAATCGATCAATGAAAATTCTGCCTGTCCTGGACATTCTCAATCAAACGGTTGTTCGCGGGGTTGCTGGCCAACGTGATAATTATCAGTCGATTCAAAGTCGTTTGACAGAGTCCAATCAGCCCCTTGATATCGCTCGCGCCTTACGAGACGAATTCCAAATCTCAGAGTTCTATGTTGCTGACCTGGATGCAATCGTTCATGGTAAACTCAATTTGGATCTTTATCAGAATTTGCTTGATAATGAGTTCACATTTCTGCTGGACTGCGGCCTGCGATATGCCGCTGATAGCCAACCGCTCACTTCTCTACCGGGAATTTCGGTTGTGGCTGGTTTGGAAACTTTGGCCGGGCCTCAAGAGTTGGGACAATTGGTCGAGCAGTGGGGTTCGCAGCAGACTGCCTTTAGTCTCGATCTCAAACAGGGACAGCCCCTTGTTAGCGATGTGCCTCATAACGAATATGCATTGATCAAAGATCCGTTGAAAATCGCAGAGTTGAGTCTCAGTCAGGGAATTCAGCAGATGATCTTGTTGGATCTGGCACAAGTTGGCACGGGGAAGGGGACGGGAACAGAAGAGCTCTGCTACACAGTACGCAGTCGCTACCCGGAATTGCGATTGATTACCGGTGGGGGGATTCAAAACTGTA
The DNA here is from genome assembly GCF_007748175.1 of Gimesia aquarii. Taxonomy (NCBI): domain Bacteria; kingdom Pseudomonadati; phylum Planctomycetota; class Planctomycetia; order Planctomycetales; family Planctomycetaceae; genus Gimesia; species Gimesia aquarii. The sequence goes on along the minus strand of NZ_CP037422.1, from coordinate 2,893,230 downwards.
ACGATCTCATGGCGCAGGCCAAACTTGGCGCGGATGCGGTTCTGGTTGCGTCTGCGCTACACGATGGTCGAATCGACAGAGAAGCAGTTCTTTCACTGATTTAATGAATCCCTATTTCAGTAAATCAGGGAGTGCTTTTTTGAGATCAGATACTGTCGCACTTCGGTTAACAACCTTACCAGATTTATCGACCAGGAACATTGTTGGCAGGGAGATGACTCCAAAGTCACGCGCGGGAGCACTTTCCAGTCCCCCCTGTTCATGAATCTGAGCCCAGGTAATTTTGTGCTGTTTGATGTAGGCTTCCGCCAGATCTGACGTCGCATCGAGATTAATTCCCAATACATCAAAGCCCTGGCTATGGTATTTTTTATAAAGTTCTTGAATCTGTGGCAGATCTTCTGTGCATGGTTTACACCAACTCGACCAGAAGATGACCAGCAGTGCTTTGCCTCGATATTGCTTGGCATTAATGCTACCGCCTGCCAGAGAGGTTCCCGCTAATTCGAGTTCTTTGCCAGCCAGGTTCATTCGACGCAGTGCTCCTGCGCCCCGTGTACCTGCCTCCGAACTGCCATGATTTTCTACCAGTTTGGTATACCACTTTTTAGATTCAGCGACTTTCCCACTGAATTCCTGTGTGACTGCCAATTGTAGCATGGCTTCTGCTGAATCATCCGAGTTCGGATACTTCTTGATAAAGTTTTCTAACTGAGTCAGCCACCAACCTTGCACATCGCGGAGTTTGTCACTTTGTGTTGATTGCAATTGCGAACTGTAATCAGCCAGCAAAGTACGGTATGTAACATAAGCGACCAGATCCTGGTCCTGTGAATTTTTCTGTAGCTCGTCTCTGATTTTCTGTAACTGTTTTAAACCATCTCGATAACCAACGGTCTGGACGGCTGCCGCTAATCCATCGACCATCTGCCGGATCCATTGTGCTCGTTCGTCCTCATTTTTGGCAGCGGCAATCAGCTTCTCAATGATTACAACTCGATCCGCGTTGTATTTTGCAATTGCTTTGGGACCTTTGTCTGGTGTGGGACTGTTTTGGTCCAGTTTCTGTAGTTGATCCAATAAGGATTGCATTTCTTTGGAGAGACCGACTGTTGTATTGGTGGGCAGAGCAGCATTCCCGGCGACAGGTTGCATCAAGACTCCCCCTTCGGTGACCTGCATCGATTCCCCTTCGATTGGCAGGGGAACCTGAGTCAGTCTCCAGTTGTTTCCGACCCGGATCAGCTCGCCAAATTGAATCAAGCCACTTTTTCCCTTGGTATCTACGATGGCCATTACATTTTCAAAGACATGTAAATCTTTATCCGTTTTGATATCGTCGGCAGGGACCAGTCCGGGCATGGAACCATCAAAGCGAACCCAAACCGTATCAGGAGTAATCATTTTGGTTTTGGAAAGCATCGTGGAAAGGCCTTGTTTGGCCCCCTTCACGGATTCACGAATCTTATCTGAAAAAGGGTTTTTAATTCCTGATTGGGCAAGCTCTTCATCAGTAATCATCAGCGTCTGGAATGCACGCGCGTCATTTTTTGCTAAAGCTGCCACTGCGACTCTGGTCACTTCTTCGGCAGAGATCATTTTCCATTCATCAATCTCACCATTTTCATCACTGTCGATGCCCCAGCGAGTTCCTGCCAGATTCATCCAGCGCGAGCTATCTACTTTATTATTAAAGTTCGAATCGATATCGCGGTATACTTCCAGGCCGCGATTAAAATATCGCCATTGATCGACAACATTGTCGCCGTTTGTATCAACGAAACGTCTTAATATCTGCCCGTTCGGACCATAGACAACCCATCCCGAACTCTTTTTGCCTTGCTCGACTTCGACCTTACAACGGCTATAATCCGACTTTGCCGGGATTTCAATTTCGACGTCTTTCTGAATCGGCTTGAATGTTAATGCCAATTCTACAGAAGGGGCATCTGCTGCCGACAACGAGTCGGAAATTGAAATAAGAAGCGCGAACACTGTTAAAAATGAGATTCGACCAATAGACATATCACGAGGCTCCGATTCCGCTGGCACGCATACTTTAAATAACTAAAAACTGACAGAGTCGGGATTTTAGTAGAAAACATAGGAATTGGTCATCATCAATTTTCATGAATCACATGAAACGAATCTGACGTTCAACAATGTCGTCAATTAGTTCATCAAAAGGCCTGCATAACCGACGACACGGGATCGATCTCCTGTAATATCGCCAGATGTAGCATACCCAACTCGCTCTATCTGGTTTAAATTGCCCATTTTTTGCAATGTTTTCATCACGATCACCGCAGGCAGGACTCCACACATAGAAATATGTTGCTCATTCACTATTTTGAGTAGTCCATCAGGATCGAGAGCAACCATCTTCTCTAAGGCCAGTTCATCTAATCGGCGGTTTTCTGCATCCGTTGCAAAGTGGTTCATATCGCTGGAAATCAATAAGAGAGGTGGCTCCTCTAATTCCTGAATGACATCGGCTAAACCTTCAGCAAACTGTTCGCAGCGTTTCAAGTTGCCACCACCAATGGCGATTCCCACAACATGAGCGTCGGGGGCCAGTCGTTTAATCAGTGGTAATTCGACCTCAATCGCATGTTCTTTTTGATGCGCGGCTGCATCCAGTTCCAGACCGGGAATCTTTTCAACCAGCTTTTTAGCCAGATCGGCGTCTGATTTCAGGTTTCCATTCGGCAGTTCCCACACCTGATGTGGGGCTACCGCCCATTCGACTCCTGCACGGGTATGTTTCGGACCAATCACAATAATTGTGGATGGTAATTGAATTCGTTTTAATACATCGGCTGCGATTTTTCCGGAATACATCCAACCCGCGTGCGGGACCATTGCTGCCGTCCAATGTTCTGGCGATTCTGCTTCATGGAACAAATCATTCAGTTGTGCTTCGACAGTACCTGGATCCGCTGGATAAAATGTACCGGCGACGCCGGGTGGCCTGACCTCCGGTCCTAATTCCGCGCGAGGCTGATTGACGACTTGAAAACGAGTTGCAGCCGTCTGCACCGCCAGGCTAAAGACCTGGGTAGATTCCGGTTGAATCAATCCCATCGCCTGCTGTGCTTGTGCTACTGTGAGTGACGCTTCCAATTCGCGATCGAAGAACCAGCCCGTTTTCTGCCCTTCTATCAGCAACAGACTACGATTCTTTGAATCGAAATTCGAGTGATCCATTTTTTCAACATTTCCATGCATCGCCGGATCTGTGGCTAGAACCAGTTTGACCTGAAATTCACCCAGACGCAGATTTTGTTGTGCCACAATTTGAGCCAGTTGTTGGCAGAGTGAGAAGACCGTTGATTGCATCGGAAACGATTGTTTTAGGGTCCATTTCGATAAAACGAGTTCCTCTTCAGAATCCGTTCTTGTGATTAACAGTGCAACTCCCTGAATATTCGCATCGGAAACGGCGGCACAGTAGTAGGAGGGAACCTGGCCCTTCATCAAGGCCTCGATAGTCGATTGTACATATTGAAGATATTGAGCAAATTCGCGAGGGCCTAGAATTTGTTGTGTCGTCGTTTCAACTGGTTCCGGAGCAATTTCTGCTAACTTTGCAGAGCAGGATACTCCTTGATACCGAAATAATCTGGTTCCCTCTTCTTTCCATGAGGTAGGGGGGAGACCCGCTTTAATACAGGTCTGACTCAGGAATTCTTCTGCTTCCCATCCATGATCGATGGGAACACCAGGCAGTAATAAACCACTACGCCCCTGCGCATGAATCTGCAAGCCATGCAGACCAACAGTGACCGCGTCGATACGGTCTGACCCTTGTTCCTGCACTTCTTCCAGTTCGGATAACAGCCAGACTTCCACATCAAGTTGAGATAATTCAGTTGCGGAAATCGGAGGAAAACGGGGGTCATCCTTGGCAGCACGTTCTGCCGCTTGTTGCAACGCCTGTCCCAGTGGTGTTGGTTGTCCAAAATTTCCACAACAGGAACGCAGTTGTCCTTGTCGCTTTAAGCTTACAAAAGCACCGTTGACAACTGTCTGTTCTAATTCACCCAGGAAGATCTCTTCAGACCTGCCGTTCGTTGCAGTGCTCACCACAACGGAAGTTGCTTTCTGTAGCAGTTTCTGCTCATGCTCAGGTGTGAGTTCAATATTCTGGGACGATCTAGGAGCTGACATCGTGGAAGAACCTTTCTGAAGATTCACTTTTTGAGAGTGAGTGTGGGAATTCTTTTTCAAAACCGCTTGGATGTTAACGGGCAGTCGCTTTTGTCCCCAGGTCCCTGGTTGGTCATCAAAGTGACCGGCGATCTGAGTACCACAATAACCACAACGACCTTGATTAATGGCATATTTTCCTAACTGGTACCAGTTGCGTTCGATTAAGGTTTGTTGGCAGTTTGGACAATAGGTGCTCTGTCGGGTGACATCGTTGACATTTCCAGTATAGACATATTTGAGGCCTGTTTTCAGCGCGATCTCTCTGGCACGGACCAGCGTTTCGGGAGGAGTCGATCCTCGATCGAGCATGCGGAAATCGGGATGGAAGGCTGAAAAGTGAAGGGGGACGTCATCGCCAATTTCCTTGAGAATCCAATCACACATTTGTTGAAATTCGTTGTCACCATCGTTGGCCTGGGGAATGACCAGATTCGTAATTTCGAACCAGACATCAGTTTCCTGTTTAAGCCAGCGCAATGTATCCAATACAGGTTGAAGATGAGAAAGGGTGATACGATAGTAAAACTCTTCTGTGAATGCTTTCAAATCGATGTTGGCAGCATCGATATGCTCAAAAAAATCTGCGCGGGCTGTTTCCGTTATATAGCCGGCTGTCACGGCAACGGTTTTAATACCTTTAGCATGACAGGCTTTGGAAGTCTCAATTGCATATTCAGCCCAAATGATGGGGTCGTTGTACGTGAAGGCGACACTCTGGCATCCCAATTCTGATGCCACCTCAGCAATTTCTTCTGGCATAGCGCGGGCACTCAGGCGTTCGATTTCACGCGATTTGGAAATGTCCCAATTCTGGCAGAATTTACAACCCAGATTACAACCAGCTGTCCCAAAGGAAAGTACGCTTGAACCAGGATAAAAATGATTCAGCGGTTTTTTTTCGATCGGGTCGACACAGAACCCGGTACTACGACCATAGGTGGTCAAAGCCATCTTGCCACCAACATTCTGGCGGACGAAACAAAAGCCTCGATCGCCTTCCGCTAACGAACAAGCACGGGGGCATAAATCACAGAGAATTTTCTCACCTGTCTGATGCCACCAGCGCGCAGGATAAAGCCCTTCTTCCATGTCAGGATGTTGTGGTTGAGTCGTTGGGAGAACGGGAAGTTTTTTTTCTGTCATCGCTAAAGCAAAACATAAAACAGGGATAAAAAGAGGGTATTGTGCCCTCAGAGATCAAGATAACCCATCTCCTATGGCGAGGGGCATCAGTTAGTCGAAACATTCTAACTTTGCAGAAATAGAGTTTCAGAATCGGTGATGCATAGTATTGATTCAGTCTACTGAATCTTTCATGGCTATCTTAGCTGATTACTGTGTTTTTCAGCCACAGTCGAGTATCATCAAAGTCGTTTTCTCAACTGGAATGGCTTACATTAGATTATACGAAATTGTCTAAGCGATGTTTACAGACTTTTTTTGGATTTTTATTGCTTTCACCTCTTATCTGGCAGGTTCCATACCCTTCGGTCTGTTAGTAGCGAAATTAGTAACAGACACGGATATTCGCAAAGTGGGTAGCGGCAATATCGGTGCCACTAATGTGGCGCGGACTCTGGGAGCCAAATGGGGAATTTTGGTTCTCGTGTTGGATGCATTAAAGGGGTTATTGCCCGTTTTATTCATTCCATCACTCTTTGTGGCAACAGATTCCTCCGACTTTGACCATGTACGTGTATTAAGCGGAGTCGCTACAATTCTCGGTCATATGTTTCCAGTCTGGCTTGGTTTCCGAGGTGGAAAAGGAGTGGCTACCAGTTTGGGCGTGATCTTGGTGTTAGGACCCTGGTCTACGTTGATTGCTGTGGCTGCTTTTATTTTGACTTTTCTAATTTCGCGGATTGTCGCTCTGAGTTCCCTGATTGCTGCGACCGCATTTGGAATTGCTCAATTCGTTCAACTGGGATCACTTGCGTTTTCATCAGAGAAATGGAGTCTTGCCGTATTCAGTATAGCCGTTCCGGTATTAATTATCGTACGTCACTGGAGCAATCTGAGGCGGATCATGCGGGGCGAAGAAAAGAAGTTTCAATTCGGCAACCAAAAACAGGTAGAAACAAATCTGTCTGATCATGAACCAGGTCAAACAGAATAACGCTTCGTAACCTTATCCAGGATTCTGAACAAGCATCTCGTCCAGTTTCTGCTCTTTTAAGCCAGCCTGATGAGATCATCATGATCAAATCGCTGGCTATGAATTAAATATAATAAGTTTTTGCTTTCGAGATTCCTGCTTCGTACAGGAAGAGTGATTCAAATTAAGATTCGACTCGAATGTTATTCGTAAGTGCGTACTGGTCAATTTCACTTAAAGCAGCATGGGTTGCCAATTGCTTATGGTAAAAAGAGTCTGTGCGTCCAGAAAGTACAACGATTTCCCCAAAAATATCCACTTTTAATGCCTGGACCTGACTTCCAGTTCGTGTGGCAATTGTGTTTTCAATCTTTTGAGAAAGTTTCTTTGCCTTTTGGGCATAGGTCTCTACAGTCATAAGCGATCCTCCTTGAAATTGGTAAATGTACCGACAGACAATCACTTGTGTTCCGGCCAGCGTTAGCAATCTGACTCGTCGTAGTATTCAAGGCGGGTAAATCTGAAGTTGTAGACTCTTGATCAACAAACGACTAACATCGTTCCGCTAGACGCAGAACACAAATCCATTTCATGTTATTCTAATTTTTTAGTGAGAGAGCTTTAAAACTCTTACTCCCGTCACGAAGCAAATCACTTAATTGAGGTTCCTGTCGCTCAAAGAAGAAATTCCTATCTGCTCATTCTATTTTTAATAATGTAAATTTATCGACCAACACCGCGATCGTCAAATAAAAATCACAATGAATGTTTCATTTCGCAAGAAAAACCTAGTTTGTGAACGAGTCTCCTATTACTTGCTCTGTTTTGAATTCCAGATCCAGACCAGCGCATCAGGAAGTACAGCTTTGCCATGTCTACTACTGTGGATACCATGCCCGGTTACAAACCAGTAGTCATATCCACTATATGCGAGCGCCGCGGCCATCCGTTCGTTATTCAGGAACCAGTTACCTAGTTTATTATCGAGATCATTATCCCCGTCTTGTAAAAATACTTTAATGGGCTTGGGAGGGTCTTGTTTGCGAATGAGCCCAGGATAATCATGGGCTGTTTTCCAGGGACCAAATTGATCGAGGGGAACCACGTTCTTCTTACGGGAGGGATAATCTTCAATTCGTCGGAAATCACAGAAGCTTCCCACAAAAGAAATGACCTTCTGAAACAAATCGGTCCGATGCCAGGCAGCGGTGAAGGCGCAGCTTCCGCCCGAAGAAGCACCACAAATTACATGATCTTCTGGTTTTTTGGAGATTTCGTACTGTTTGCGAATCAGAGGTAGCATTTCCTCGTCGAGAAACGTCGCATATTGAGCGGTGCAGGTATCATATTCATTACTTCGGTTCCGAGATTCCTGTTTTCCATTCGGTTGAGCAGGAAAAACTCCGGGATTAATAAATACCGCGATCGAAACCGGAATTTTTTTCGCATGAATTAGGTTATCGAGTACAATTGTCGCATTTCCATCGCCATAACAGTACCCGCGGCCATCTGTGAAAATGATCAATTTGGCAACGTCATTTGATTTTGCATACTGAGCAGGCACATAGACCCACCAGTCCCTGACTGTTCCCGGATAATGTTTGGTGCTTTTGAAAGCTGGCATTTGAATCAGCTTGCCCTGTGGAACTCCTGGCTGGCGGAGGCTTTCGGGTTTCCATTCGTAACTTTCAAAGCCAAATCGATTATACCTTCCCGCAGGTAAGCGGCGGCCGTTAACGCTATATCGGTAATGGGCGGCAGAAAAATTCGGAAATCGTTCCACACGGGCAAAATAACCTGAATCTCCCAAAGCAATCATGGGCCATTGGCGGTGATTTTCCGCATAGATAATCACCTCGGCACTCGGATCTGCTTTCAAAAACCAACCGGCAAATCCACCGCCGTCACTGGTTCGTTGGATTAAGTGGCGATGAGTCCCCTTGGTGAGATCTTTTTCCTTTTGGTAGCGTTTCTGAAAGAAGTCGAGAACCTGTTTCTGATTTTTTTTATTTTTCGGTTCTTTCAGGAGCTTGGAAATCTCTTCGAGATTTTTGGGGGCCGCCAGGGTGAGATTGGCAGTTAAAACTAGCATCAAGCCCCACGATGCGATGTGAATGATTGAGCGACAAGAAGAGAAACACATTTTATAATGCTCCTGAAATAGGGTTTCACTTGGTGGAATGAGTAATCTGAATCAAATAGAGCACCCATGTAGGGAGACTCTTAATGATCCATTACACTTCGATTAAGGTAGATTTGCAATTGACTGTATGCATCTCTCTCAAATCTTTCGATTCATATAAGAAATTCGATTCTGTCCGTTTGGATCGACCATAAATCCAGTTACAATAAATTCAGAATCTGGCAGGAATTATGAGAGAAAGGCCGTTTTGTGACGAACATGCTCGATCCACATCATGCTGTGTATGTTGGCAGTTTTGATCCGCCCACATTGGGGCATCTCGATATTCTTGAGCGCGGTGCCCGAATTTACACAAAAGTCACTGTAGGCATTGGAATCAACCCAGGCAAGAAACCCTTATTCTCACCTGAAGAACGTCAACAGATGCTGAACGAACTTCTTGCGCCTTTACCCAATGTTGAAGTCAAATATTTTCAGGGTTTGGCTGTCAACTTTGTAGAAGAATGCGGCGGTGGGGTGATGCTCAGAGGATTCCGAACTCTGACCGATGTGGAAGCAGAATTTACGATGTCACTGGCGAACCGGACTTTAGCACCGGAAATTGAAACCGTCTTTTTGATGGCTAGTGAAAAATATACTCATATTTCTAGCTCTTTGATCAAACAGATCGCACAACTGGGCGGAGATGTTGCTGAAGAAAAATTAAACGACTTCGTTCCCAAGCTGGTAGTCAGTCCGTTACTGGAAAAATTTAATTCAAACACTTAGAATAAAAATCTGCATCTGCTTTGTTTGTAGATTGAATAAGGAGAACTATCCATGGTAAAAACTGCTTCGACGATGTTGCCATTAGGAACTGAAGCCCCTGAGTTTTCATTGAAAAACGTTGATGGGCAAACTGTGTCCCTCAACGATTATCAGGATTCCAAAGGTTTACTGGTTATTTTTATGTGTAATCATTGCCCTTTTGTCGTTCATCTTCGAGAAGCATTGGCTTCATTTGCTGATGAATATATGACGAAGGGGTTGGGAGTTGTGGGTATCAGCTCCAATGATGTTTCTACGCATCCAGATGATAGCCCGGAAAAAATGGTTGAAGAGGCCGCAGCAGCTGGCTACCACTTCGCCTATTTATATGATCCCACTCAAGAAGTGGCAAAAGCGTACAAAGCTGCTTGTACTCCTGACTTCTTTCTGTTCGATCAGGAGAAAAAACTCGTCTATCGAGGACAGTTTGATGATAGCCGTCCTGGAAATGAGAAACCAATTAGCGGGGCAGATTTACGTGCGGCCTGCGATGCTGTTCTCGCCGGTGCCCCTGTTACTACGGACCAAAAACCCAGTATTGGCTGTAATATTAAATGGCAGGAAGGCAAAGAGCCAGAATATTTTACCGGCCAGCCTGCTGTCTGATTACTGATTTGAATCACGTGACTCAACTCTCTTCATTATTGTGGTGAAGAGAGTTTTTTTATGTCTTGCGCAAACTCCGATCTTTCTGTATTTCTGGATTCTCGCTTGTGATGTGTTTGTCACCTCGTTTACAATTATTTAACATTCTTACTTAAAGTGGCAGATAGCACTGAGCTAATTGGTAGTCGCATTTTCTGCAAAAGTCTTAAATAAAAAATACTGAGGAGTTTTCTTATGAGAAATCTGGTTGTCAGACAGACAAGATTCATTTTGGCTGTGGTTGCTCTCGGATTTCTTGTTTCTTCCTCAACACGACTCAACTCCGCTGAAAAAAAGAATGCGAAACCGCAATCTCTGGCTGATGAACTACCGCGTTTAGAGCCCACGACTGCTAAAAATGCCTTGAAAACTTTTCGATTACAAAATGGTTTTAAAATGGAGTTGCTGGCGGCAGAACCATTGGTGACTGATCCGGTGGCGATGCAGTATGACGAAAATGGTTTGGCATACGTCATCGAGATGAATGATTATCCTTATACGGATAAGTCCAAAGATGAAGCGTGGGCCGAACAGAAATCAGCGGCCATTGGCAAAGTACGCGTGTTGGAAGATGTTGATGGCGACGGCAAATTTGATCGCTCGACGATTTTTGCCGACCAATTATCATGGCCTACCGGACTGGCGTTCTGGAAAGGGGGAGTCTACGTTTCAGCGACTCCTGATATCTGGTACTTCAAAGACACAGACGGTGACCATAAAGCGGATATCAAACGCAAAGTCTTTACCGGATTTCGCAAGTTTAATGTGCAGGCTGTGATGAATAACCTGAAATGGGGCCTGGACCATCAGATCTATGGTGCAGGCGGCAGCAACGGGGGAAGTATTCAAGCCAGTGGGCTGGCGAAAACAAACCCGATTAATATGGGACGGCGTGATTTTCGATTTGATGCCGAAACTGAGACATTTGAAGTCATTTCCGGGGGAGCGCGTTTTGGAAATACATTTGATGACTGGGGAAATCGTTTCATCTGTAACATTCGAAATCCCTTGATGCATATTGTGCTACCCACAAAATATCTGGTTCGTAATCGGTACTTACCGGTGGCTTCTGCTATCAATGACGTTGCCCAAGCCGGCGATACCCTTTCTGTTTTTCGCGTGAGCCCTGCCGAACCCTGGAGAGTCATCAATGCACAACGTCTGGCCTCTGATCCCAATTCACGCTCTCCACGAAGTGAAAAAAATGCGACAGGCTTTGTCACTTCTTCCGCAGGCGCGACGATCTATCGAGGGACCGCATATCCTCAAGAATATTATGGTAACGCATTCATTGGCGAAGTCGCTGGGAATTTAGTAATGCGTTATCGGGTGACACCAGATGGCGTCACATTCAAAGCCAGCCGGGCGCACGACGACGTGGAATTTCTTGCTTCCACTGATAACTGGTTTCGTCCCGTTAACTTTCTGAATGCACCTGATGGTACACTGTATGTGTTAGATATGTATCGAGAAAATATCGAACATCCCTGGTCGATTCCCGATGATATCAAGGCGCATTTAGATTTAACCAGTGGTCGTGATCGAGGTCGCATCTATCGTCTGGTTCCTCCAGAATATCCTGGAAACTATCAAAAACCTCGGCTACCACGCCTTGGTTCGGCAGATATTGAAACACTCGTTACCGAGTTAGAGAATCTGAACGTATGGTGGCGCGACACTGCGCATCGGCTGATTTTTGAACGACAGGATCAGTCGGCCGTACCACCACTCAGAAAGTTGCTGAAGCATAGTTCATCTGCTCTGGCGAGACTCCACGCTCTCTGGTCCCTGCAAGGTTTAAACGCTTTAACTGAGGAAAACTTGCAGAGAGCTTTGAATGACAAAGAACCAGAAATTAGACATGCTGCCATTCGTCTTGCCGAACCAATGTTAAATCAGAATACAAAACTGCGAGACCGTGTCCTGGCCTTGGCTTCAGATAAAGATCCACGAGTTCGCTTTCAAACTGCTTTTACCCTTGGAGAAGTTGATCATCCTCAAGCGGCAAAATCCTTGTATCAAATCGTGCGCCGTGATCATAGTGACTTTTGGATTCGGACCGCTGTGCTGAGTTCTTTGTCTGATTCAACTGCGCCTTTCTTAAAGAATCTATTGGCCGATATAGAGTTTGCTGCCAGCCCTGAAGCACAACCACTCTTAAATCAATTGTCAAATGTCATTGGCACTAGACAGCTGGTACCGGAAGTAAATATGATTCTTGGAATCGTTGCCAGTTATCAATATCCAAATCAAATTCAGCTTACAGAAGAAGTTCAAACGCAAGCCGTCCTGGCGATTGGCCAGGGGTTAAAACGTGGTGGGAAAACACTTCTCAAATTTACTGAAGATGAAAAATCAGATTCAGCGCGACTCATTCGCCATTTGATCGGACAGTCGAAACAGAGAGCCGCTGATCGTGACAAAACTGTTGAGGTACGTCAACAGGCGATTGATTTATTGAGTTGTACCGATTTGACAATGGCAGAAACAACGCTCTTACCACTACTGGATGCACGAGAGCCACAAGCGATTCAAGTCTCTGTTGTCGAAGCGTTAACCAGCTTTACCGATACAAAAGTTGCTGAGCTGTTACTCAAGCGATATCCTTCTCTCACTCCCAATGTGAGAACAGAGATCGTCAATCGGTTATTAAGGAGACAGAACTGGATTTTAAGACTATTTGCTGCAATTTCAGAAAGAACGGTCGCCATCAGTCAGATACCACAGGTGAGACGGACTATTCTTATGAAAAGTACGAATCCCGAGATCAAAAAGCAGGCGGCTCAATTTTTTGCCGGAGACACTCTCAGTCCTCGCAAAGAAATTATTGCACAATATCAACCAGCCCTCTCTTTGCAAAGCGATCTGAACCGAGGAAAAATTGTCTTCAACCGGGATTGTCTCACCTGCCACAAATTGGGGAACGAAGGTTACGAAGTCGGTCCCAATCTGGCCACGATCAAAAACAGGACGGCTCCAGAAATTCTGGTACATGTGCTGGATCCTAACAAAGAAGTTTCACCGAACTATCTCGAATATGTAGTAGTGACCGATTCCGGCTTGATTGAAACCGGTATTATTGTGAATGAGACCCCTTCCAGTATTACGCTCAAAAAAGCAGAAAACAAAAAGATTACGATTTTGCGAAAGAATATCGAAGAGATCAAAAGCTCGGGAAAATCGCTGATGCCAGAGGGATTTGAAAAGAAAATCAAAACGCAGGAAATGGCAGACCTAATTGCATATTTGATGGCGTTGGAAAAATGAGAGTAGGCACTATAGAAAAACGGCTCTGAAGAATGTAAGCAGATTCCTTAGAGCCTGATATTGATGACGTTATTCAGTTTTGATTATTTTGATGTCAGTTCGAAATCAAAGACGTTATCACCTTCTTTAACAATTTCTGTCAGTGTTGTTTTGGTATTGTATTTTGCCGGAATGGTTTCTTTGAATGTGGTGGCTGTCTCTTCTCCTGATTCCTCAGAGTTACCCTCTTGCACAGTCGTGATGCTGATTTTGTGGTTGCCTAATTTGGCTCCTTTAGTGTCACCTACATAAATCATTTCGTATTTGCCTTCGCTATCAGTAGTTCCCATAGAAGAACGCCCTTTCTCCGGACTAAAAATGACCATAGCACCTGGGAGTGCCGTCCCATCCATCGTCACCGTACCAGTTACGGTGCCCAGGTCTGGTTGATCACTTACCTGGCTTCCACCACATCCGGAGCCGACAATACAGATGAGTGTCAAAAGAAAAATCACTCTCATAGTTTCTAATAATTTCATGAAAGTCTCCCTGATGCTTATTTTTTGCTATAAATAAAAAATGATTTCTATTGGCGAATGATGATAAAGACGCAGGAGCGGAAACACAAGTTAGGCTCCCAATTTCGCATATTTTGTTGTAATGAAAACGAAAACGGGACAAGCAGCTAACATAACTGCTTGCCCCATCGAATTGTGTTTAGCTGAGCAAAGAGATAGCCTTAAAACTCACCAACTACATTTCCATCGTCAACGCCGATCAGATATTCGAGGGTACTATCAGCGGGAATTGTTGAGGCATTATGGTCGATATTTTCGCTGAGAAATCGAATGCGTCCATCACCAAACAAGAAGTGTGCACCGCCGACATGTTTACTGCTAAAGGCAATGCGTCCTTGTCCGGTTGAAGCATTGGCATTGATAGGAGCCGCACCCCCTCCAAAAATGGAGATCAACCCCTGATTGGAAGCGGATCCATCCGAGCTGATGGCCGGGCCTGTGGCGTTGAAGTCACGCGCTGCATACATGGCTCCTGCAAACGCTTTTACTGAACCGAGTTTATAGGCTCTTTCTCCAACAAGAATCACGTTGCTGCTACCATCTGTTAAATCACGCAGGCGAACGTCACTGTTCCGAAAAAATGCACCATTGGCTGTATTCGTTGGATTTGTTCCTCGATCTTTCTTCAGACCAAAAGAGTTATTAGATGCAATATAATTCGTTACTGCCAAGCCATATACCGAACCACCTGTTGCCATGATCTGGCGTCCGAGTTCTTCATGAATTCTTGGCCCAGAATCAGAGGGACAACGGAACAGAGGCAGTGTTTGTTGCATGGTGTCACGGATACTGGCCGTATTCAGAACAGTTGAAACGGGTACAGTGCCAACATTGAGTTGATTATAGAGTGGAGTCTGATCAACATACGGTAAGATCATGGCGTTCCAGGCCCAATGCCCTTCATTATCGACAATGACACCGCCATTAGAGGGGAGAATCTCTTCAATATATCCGGGAGGAAACATGCGAAAGGTTTCGTGGTAGTTGTGCAACGCGAGGCCAATTTGTTTTAAATTATTTTTACAGGTGCTTCTGCGGGCGGCTTCTCGTGCTTGTTGAACGGCAGGTAACAATAAGGCAATTAAAATGGCTATGATGGCAATGACTACCAACAGTTCGATCAGGGTAAACCCCCGCCGATCAGCCGAGCGACTTTGGTTCTTCATGGAGTCGTTCCTGTCTTTCTAATTCGAGTTGATTTAAGAAATTTCAAAAAAGGAGGAAATGAGGAAAAAGTTCTCCTAAATAAGCTGTCGTATGCAGAATCAGAGATTTACCTGTTTTTTTTCAGGAAAGTGAAATCTTCTGGAACAGACTGGATGCGAGTGTTCATGTGTTATTGTCTTGTAGAGCTTATTTTCAGACTGTTGAATCCAGGTTGTGAGGTTTTACCTGACTGTCTTAGGTGGATTTGTGAGTGGATTTCACGGATCGAGGGAGTAAGTCGGCAAGATTTTGTACGATAGTTTAATAGTGGCTTTAATTGTTGTGATTAAAGTCAAAATCTAGCTTCATTTTGAACAATATGAATTCCTTTGTTTTATGCCCAATCATCAAGAAGATGCCTCCCTGCCCGACGATCTCCATGTCAAATTCCTGAATGTATTTACACAGCATCGGAATCAGCTTTACTCGTACATTTATTCATTGCTACCCAATCGGGACGATGCAGAGGATGTCTTTCAGCGAACCAGCCTGATTTTGTGGAGAAAATTCCCAGAGTATGACGACTCCAGCAGTTTCTTTTCCTGGGCTTGTGGCGTGGCATTCTATGAAGTGAAAAACTTTATTCGAGTTGCGCAACGAAAGCGGTTACAATTTCGGGATGATGTGATTCAACAGCTGGCTGATGAAAAGGCAGGTGTCTCCCAGAATAAGTTGAATCAAAGAGCTACTGCTTTGCAGGACTGTATTCAGAAATTAAGAGACAAAGATCGAGATTTAGTCGATCAGGTGTATCGCAATCAGACAGCGATCAAAGATGTGGCAGAAGCAGCCGGTTCTGCTATTCAAACATTATACAACAGGCTCAACCAGATTCGGCGACAATTAACTCAATGTATTGAACGTACCTTGTCCTATACAGGAGAGGGAAAATGAACCAGAAAAACAATCAAAATGAGATATTGTTTGATCTTTTAGGAGCACTATGTAATCAAACGATTACAGCAGAACAACATCAAACATTGGAAAACCTTCTGGCAGAAGATGCGGAGGCAAGGCAGCATTATTTTAACTATCTGGAACTGCACTTGAATCTTGAACGACTGCACGACGAACGACCTGAAGCAGAAATCGATTTTCAAATACCAACGCACGCAATCCAAAGTTCGCAAACGAAGCCATTTACAAACAATGCGTTCAAATCATCCCAGGCATTATGGGGATTAGTCTCAATCGTTTGTGTTTCTATCGTAATGGGGATGCTGTTTCTAGTTCAAAAGCCAATTGAACCGCCACAGCTCAGTCAGCCTGATCGACCGACTACAGTCAATAAAACGCAAGTCGCCGAAGTCACTCAGACTGCAGCAATTCGTTTTGCGGAAGGTGCACCGTTTCTTGAGGTGGGGTCCCCAATAGAAATTGCTCAGGAATACGCAATTTCTCAAGGGCAAATCCAATTCAAATTTAATAACGGTGCTGAAGTGATTCTGGTCGGCCCTGCTGTATTTGAAAGTCAAGGGGCGGAACATCTGGCAGTCCGTTATGGTTCCTGTTCGGTCTTTGCCCCCGAAGGAGCGGAAGGTTTTACGGTAGAAACACCACTCTCTAATGTCGTCGATTTCGGGACTCGATTTTCTGTGAATGTGACTGAAACAGGCAATACTGACGTTCAAGTCATCGAAGGTGAAACGGACGTTCGACCAATCGAGGTTGGTGCGACTTCCAAAGGCAAAACAAAGCGTTTGACAAAAGGGATGGCACAGCGATTCACAACCAATAATGGGGTTGTCGTCGATGAAATTCCGTTTGACGGTCAACAATATGTTTCACAATTACCTGATCGAATTATTTCATATACAACGACTTTAGGCCCAAATCAGGGGGCAGAAGACTTAACGAGTGTGACTGTTCAAAGAGGTGGGAACGCATATCAATACCCGGTCGAAGATTTGATTGGTATTGAGCTGACTCACTACAAAGGGAAATCTTTCATCGCCAGAAACGATGGCATTGATCCTGCCACTGATGGAGACCCTGCGACCTTGCGCAGGCATCTGCTGGAACAGGACCGAAGTTTAGTGACGGGGGTTGTTAACCCGTTTGGTTCAACGAAGCCATTAACCAGGCCTCCCGTGATGAACGAGTCTGAAGACCCCGATCAGCCTAATACTCCAGGGATGGCAATTCGGTTCCGAGAGCCTGTTGTCAATGATCACGGTCCCGATATTGTCCTGTTTGACCTGCATGTCATCGTACATCCCACAGGCGGTGATACTTTTTTTGTCACTCCTCTACCGTTTACTTCAAATCGGAAAACATATCAAATTAAGCAATTTGATATCGATCTGGCATCTCCTGAAGCAAAACTGTTAGAGAAGTTCTGGTTACATGTTTTTAATCAAAAAACAGGAGTTCGTTCTCTAACCGAGTTAGAATCTGCGAAAGGAAACGGTGGTAAGTGGCATGTTGTGGGAGCCAAAGCATTAGCTTTGGGGATCGACCTGTCCGATCTGGGTGTGCCGGAAGGTGAAACGGTTGAAGGATTATTTATTCAGGATCTCGATGGAGATAGAGATTCGGTAGATCCTGTTTTTATAGGCGGATTCCCTCCTTTAGAGCATTCCAAGTAATTATTTGATAATTTAATTTGATATAATCAGAATATTGAAACCTGTTGAGATTCAGTATTTCTTTACGAAAGTGGCCTGTTTGATGAGATTCTTTGTCGGAAGTCTGTTCTTTTTGATTTCTACTTGCATGGTAAATGCGGCAGAAAACACAAAGTCAGTAAATTCTCCAGCGAACAAGAAACAGAATCATTTTTTTGAAAAAGAGATTCGTCCTCTCTTGATTAAACATTGTCTGGAGTGTCACAGCGAGAAAAAGCAGAAAGGCGAATTGCGTCTTGATTCCCTGAAGGCGATGCTGCAAGGAGGAGAAAGCGGTCCGACAATTGTTCCCGGCAAAGCAAATGAAAGTTTGCTTGTAGAAGCAATCAATTACGAATCTTTTGAGATGCCGCCAGAAAAAAAATTATCTGATAAAGAAATTTCTGCGCTGACTCATTGGATTAATACAGGCGCTTATTGGCCTGAAGGTCCCAATTATGTGATCAAACAGCGCGGCACGGAGACATTTTTTACTGAAGAAGATCGTAACTTTTGGGTATTTCAACCTGTCAAGAAAGCTCAGGTTCCACAAGTCGATCAACGGCGATGGTCAAAAAATCCCATTGATGCGTTTGTTATTGAGCGTTTGCAAAAAGAAGGACTGACTCCCGCTGGTGAAGCCAACCGTACTACATTGATCCGACGCGCATACTACGATTTAATCGGCCTGCCTCCCACTGTTGAGCAAATCAATGCTTTTGTAAATGACTCCTCGCCGGATGCCTGGTCGCGATTGATTGAGGAACTTTTGAAGAATCCTCATTATGGTGAAAAATGGGCTCGCCACTGGTTTGATGTTGTGCGTTATGCCGAGTCGGACGGGTTCAATCAGGATGCGTTTCGTCCGGAAATCTGGCGTTATCGTGACTACGTGATTCGAGCTTTCAATGATGATAAGCCTTATTCACGTTTTGTGAGAGAACAACTGGCCGGAGATGAAATTGCTCCCGAAGATCCCGAAGCATTAGCGGCAACCGGTTTTCTCAGGCATTATCTCTATGAATATAACCAGCGTGATGCGCGCACGCAGTGGAATGACATTCTCGATAATATTACTGATGCGACCGGTGACGTCTTCATGGGAATGAGTATGGGGTGTGCACGTTGCCATGATCATAAATTTGATCCGATTCCGCATCAGGATTATTACCGATTACAGGCATTTTTTGCACCTCTGATGCCTCGCGATGATGTGCCTTTTGTCACACCGCAAGAGCTGGCAGAGTACAACCGTAAGCTCAATATCTGGGAAGAAAAGACAGCCGAGATTCGTGCCAAGATTGAGAAACTGACGCAAGCGTCAGTGGAAAAAGCGGCAAAAAATCAAATTAAAATGTTTCCTGCTGACATTCAGGAAATCATGCAAAAACCGGAATTCGAACGCACTGCTCTGGAACACCAATTAGCGGATCTTGTTCTCAGACAAGTCAAAGGCAAGCAGGAAGCTGCACTTGCTGCGCTCAAGAAAAGTAAAAAAGACAATGGTGAAACATACCGTACACTGCTCAAAGAATTGGCGGCATTTGAGGATTTAAAACCAAAACCATTACCCATGGGAATGAGTGTGACCGATTCACGGGGAGCAGTACCGGTTACAACAATCCCTGACGATCCGCAACATACACCGATTGTTCCCGGATTTCTCTCTCTCCTGAAGCCTGGCAAAGCAGAAATTATACCGGTTTCGACGGCTCCTCAGTCATCGGGGCGTCGTACCGCTTTGGCAAACTGGATGGTCAATCCCCAAAATCGATTGACAACGCGTGTCATTACCAATCGTGTATGGCAGTATCATTTTGGTACGGGACTTGTTTCTACCTCAAATGACTTTGGTCATATGGGAGAGTCTCCCAGCCATCCGGAATTACTGGATTGGCTGACCACTTATTTTGTGGAACATGGTTGGAGTATCAAAAATCTGCATCGGTTAATTATGAATTCGTCGACATACCGTCTTTCTGCTTTTCATCCTGCTGCTGAAAAAGCAAAACTCAAAGATCCTCAAAATCGGCTGTATTGGCGTGGCAACATTCGTAGATTGAATGCGGAAGATATCCGGGACTCTGCACTGTTCATTTCTGGTGAGCTCGATCCCAAATTGGGAGGACCCAGCGTAAAAGGGACCCAGCCTCGTCGCAGTATCTACACCATCATGAAGCGAAATGTGCAAGACCCTGTCCTGGGAGCGTTCGATCTTCCTGGGGGAATCAAAAGTGTTGCACAACGAGATGTCACGACAACAGCTAATCAGGCTTTGATGATGATCAATGGTGATTGGTTTCTCAAGCGATCCAATGCACTCGCGCGGATATTGAAGACGAAGTCATTTAGCAATGATCGCGAAATGATCGCTTATCTACATCAAATGGTTTATGGCAAAAAACCTGAAAAGGCAGACGTTGACTTATTGTCAGATTTCCTGAAAACACAAGAAAAACGAATTCAGGCAGAAGCTCAACAGCAACAACAGACCTTTATTGGCCAAATCGCACAAACTTCTAACGAGTCGGTCAAACTCGGTAAAGGGTCTACGTTGATGACTCTGAATGTTCCCTTTTCGAAATCATTTCCCGATCAAGACTTCACGATTGAAGCCTCGATCCAATTAGAGTCGATCTATGAAAACGTGGCCGTGAATACGATTGCCTCTCAATGGACGGGGAATACAAAGCATCAAGGTTGGTCGTTAGGCGTCACCAGCCAGAAGTCAGCCTACAAACCACGGAATCTCATCTTACAGTTGGTTGGCAAAAACCCTGAGGGCAAACTGACATATGAGGCCATTCCTTCGAATGTTCATTTGGAACTTAATCAGCCTTATTATGTGGCTGTGTCAGTGAAGATTTCTGAAACGGGTGAATCGGGAATTCAGTTTTATGTAAAGGAGCTTTTCTCCGAAAAACCATTAGAGCGCGTCTCTGTGAAACACAATGTCGTTAGTGACTACCGTCCTACAAATAATCTTGTCTTTGGAGGTCGTGATAAGTCTTCTGGAAGTAGATGGAACGGCCTTTTAGATAATATCAGGCTATCCCGTTCTGCTTTGAGTCAGGACGAGTTGCTGATCCATCAACCTGCCAAAAAGCTTGCGTCGGTGGTTGGTTTCTGGCAATTCAATCATCAAACGGGACTTTTGAAAAACAGTATAGCGAATAGGCTGCATATCGCTCCCCCTGCTCAAACATCTCTGGGACCTAGTGATGCACGTCAACAGGCTTTAGCAGATTTATGTCATGTGCTATTTAATTCCAATCAATTTCTCTATCTGGATTAATAAATCATGACCAATGAAATCCATTGCGGAAAGATAATCGTATGAGTATTGAACACTCGCAAGCACTTCCTGAATCGGTGGTCAATCGACGGGAGCTCTTGTTTCAAGCTGGTGCAGGTTTTGGTGGCATTGCTTTAAACGCGCTGTTAGCTCAGCAAGCGAATGCAGCTGTAAAATCTAGCGCCAAACCGTTCTCGCCTTTAACATCTAAGCAAACGCACTTTCCGGCTACCGCCAAGAGTGTTATCTTCCTCTTCATGGAAGGCGGCCCCAGTCATATTGACCTGTTCGATCCCAAGCCGGAATTACAAAAAATGGCGGGGAAGAAATTACCTGATAGTTTCAAACGTCCTATAACGGCAATGGGTGAAGTAAACTCACCTCTGCTTGCTTCCCAACGAAAATGGAAGCAACATGGCGAAGCAGGAACCTGGGTTTCCGATTGGTTGCCACATACTGCAACGTGCGTTGATGATATTGCTGTGTTACGAGGGTGTTGGACGAACGGCATCAATCATGCTGGCGGTGTCTGCCAAATGAATACATGCATTCCTCTCGCCGGGCGTCCCTCTTTAGGGAGTTGGGTTACCTATGGTCTGGGAACAGAAAATGAAAGTCTGCCAGCCTTCGTTGTGATTCAGGACAATAACGGCACTGTCGTGAATGGGCCACGAAATTGGGGAACGGCCTTCATTCCTGCTGTCTATCAGGGGACTCGTTTAAATACGGGGAAAGAACCAATTTCGAATTTATACCGACCCTCTGAAATCTTTCCTTCTCAAGAGGCAGGTAAGTTAGATTTACTGGCGACTCTCAATCAACAGC
The DNA here is from genome assembly GCF_007748175.1 of Gimesia aquarii. Lineage (NCBI taxonomy): Bacteria > Pseudomonadati > Planctomycetota > Planctomycetia > Planctomycetales > Planctomycetaceae > Gimesia > Gimesia aquarii. The sequence continues at coordinate 2,871,572 of NZ_CP037422.1, read as the reverse complement.
ATGCAAAAACTCGAAAACAGCAGTCTGAACTTGATGCCAGAATCGAGTCTTATGAACTCGCATTTCGTATGCAGGCGTCTGCTCCTGAAGCCGTCGATTTGACCCAGGAAACCAAAGCAACTTACGAATTGTATGGCATGGATCAAAAAGAAACGAAAGTTTACGGCACCAATTGTTTATTAGCACGTCGACTGGTGGAGCGTGGCGTGCGTTTCGTTCAGCTTTACAATGGTGCTGGCAGCAAATGGGATTCACATTCTGGCATTGAAAAACGCCATGCGGCGCTCTGCCAGGGTATGGATAAATGTGTTGCCGGCCTCTTGAAAGATCTCAAACAGCGCGGCTTGTTGGATTCGACCCTGGTGGTTTGGGGGGGAGAGTTTGGAAGAACGCCCATGAGCGAAAAGGGGGATGGTCGAGATCATAACCCAACCGGATTCACGATGTGGATGGCCGGAGGTGGTGTCAAAGGCGGTCAAACGATTGGCGGAACCGATGAGATGGGACTGTACGCCGTCGAAGATCGAATGCACGTTCGCGACATTCATACCAGCATTTATCATTTGCTGGGGCTCAGTAACATGAAACTGGAATACCGTCACAAAGGGAGCCCGGAGCGACCCACTTTGAACGAGGGCGAATTCATGGAAAAACTGGTGACGGGCTAAGCGTTTTGTGTGTAACTCATTTTAGATAAAGAGTTTATGGCAATAGGTCGAAAGCGGGTTCATTCGAGTTCATTGAATCGCTATTTTTTACCTGACAAGTAATTTTGTATTCTTTTCCGTGAAAAATGCTTGTTTGAAATTCCTCTCTTGCACTTCAGCTTAAAAGCGGTACGATAATAATATATAAGTAACTCTTAGTATTACTTAAACTATTGAGTGCTTTGACCCTCCGTAAATGCAATCCAGAAGACTGGATCGCCCTCGCCAAACCTATTTCCAAGAGAGTCTTCTTCTATGAACGAGCGACTTTTCCTGGTGTGTCTATTATTTGTTTCCTGTTGTCTGAGTGTTGCTCAAGCCGAAGACTCTGCGAGCAAAAAAACTCCACTCTCTTTCGAAAACGATGTGCGCAAAATTCTGAAGGTTCACTGCCTGCACTGCCATGGTGAGAATGGTGAAAAAGAGGGAAATCTTGATCTGCGTCTCAAGCGTTTTATGGTGAAAGGCGGTGATAGTGGGGCTGCCATCGTTCCCGGCAAAAGTGATCAAAGTGAGTTAATCGCCCGTGTTGTTGCGCAGGAAATGCCACCTGAAGGCAAACACATGCCTGAAGCAGAGATCGAGATTCTAAAGCACTGGATTGATCAAGGGGCTCATACTCTCCGACCAGAACCGGAAAAAATTGACGCTGATTATATTGCTCCCGATGATCTGGCCTTCTGGTCTTTTCAACCCGTCAAGAATTCTCCTGTTCCACAGGTAAAACAGCCTAAGCTGGTGCGTCAGCCGGTCGATGCGTTTCTATTGGCAAAGCTGGAAGAAAAGAAACTTTCTTTTTCTTCACAGGCTTCGAAAACCTCATTAGCACGTCGTGCATTTTACGATTTGATTGGCCTGCCTCCTCAACCTGAAGAGTTGAAGCAATTCCTCGAAGATAAAAGCCCCGATGCTTATGAAAGACTGATCGACCGACTTTTAGCTTCAAAGCATTATGGAGAACGTTGGGGACGTCACTGGCTGGATGTGGCCGGCTATGCCGACTCGGAAGGCTACAACAACAAAGACCGGGAACGTCTTTGGGCTTTTCGTTATCGTGATTATGTCATCCGTGCGTTCAATGAAGACAAGCCCTACGATCAATTCCTCCGCGAACAATTAGCGGGAGATGAAATGATCAAGCCGCCTTACAAAAACTTGAGTCCTGAAGATCTGGAAAAACTGGTTGCTACCGGATTTTTACGCATGGCCCCCGATGGAACCGGGAGTAACCCGGCAGAAAAAGAAGTAGCAAAGAACCAGGTAGTCACTGATACGATCGATATCGTTTCTTCTTCAGTCCTGGGAATGACGGTCGCCTGTGCACAGTGCCATGATCACAAATACGACCCGATTCCACAAAACGATTATTATCGTTTCCGTGCTATTTTCGAACCTGCGTTGGACTGGAAAAGCTGGCGAACTCCGGCTTCCCGGCGTATTTCTATCATGTCAGATGCGGATCGCAAAATTGCCAATGAACTGGAAGCCGAAGCGAAGAAAGTCCTGGAAGAACGAACGGCCCTCGTCAATCAATTCATTGATCGTACATTGGAACGGGAACTCCTCGACGTGCCGGAAGACAAGCGTGACTTGACTCGAACTGCCTATAAAACAACTGGTAAAAAACGAACCAAGGAACAGGTGGCACTCCTCAAAAATTACCCGCGTATCAATCGTTTATCAGCAGGTTCTCTGTACCTTTATGATCGAACCCTGCATGAACAATCTGGTAAAGCCGCTACGAAAGCAAAGCAACTTGCGAAAGAGCTGGTCGAAAAAATCAGTAAAGAAACGTGGAGTCAGATTCCTGAAGCACAAAAGAAAATCGCGTTAGCAGCCAAGAAAACGGCTGAGAAAAAGAGAACGCCAGAACAGAAAAAACTGATTGCAGAATTTCCTGGATTGTTAGTTTCTGTTTCGAATCTCGAGAAATTTGATCCCAAAGGGGCCGCTCAAGTACAGCATTTTAAAGACGAAGCCAAGCGGTTGACTGAACTCAAGACTCAGGGCATTTTGAATAAGTTGAACGATAAAGTAGCTAAGATCAGAGAGAAAAAACCGAAAGAAGAGTTTGTACGTGTACTAACGGAAGTTCCCGGTAAAGTGCCGAAGACTTTTTTCTTTAATCGCGGAGACTTCGAGCAACCCAAACATGAACTCCTTCCCGCTGGGTTGTCTGTAGTGAAGAGCAATCTGAAAAAACCGGTTGAAATTCCAGCTCAAAACAAAGATTTGCAAACATCCGGGCGGCGTTTAGCTTATGCCAAATATATCACTAATGGAGAGCATCCTCTAACGGCGCGTGTCTTTGTGAACCGCGTCTGGCTACATCACTTTGGTAAAGGGATCGTGGCATCTCCCACTGATTTTGGCAAGTTGGGAATTCCACCGACTCATATAGAATTGCTGGACTGGTTGGCACATGATTTCGTCTCAAATGGTTGGAAAATCAAGCGTCTGCATAAAATGCTGATGACTTCAACGGCTTACATGCAAAGTTCTCAACGATCAGCCGACTATGATGTGGTCGATCCAGACAATCTGCTCTATGGTCGCATGCCAGTCCGTCGACTGGAAGCAGAGACTATCCGTGATTCGGTGATCGCCGTCACTGGAAAACTGAAAACAGACCTGTATGGCGAACCGGTCCCAGTGAAAGAAGACGAAGTAGGGCAAATTGTGGTGGGCATTGCGAATGTTGATTCAGCCGGTCGCCAGAAAAAAGCAATCAGAATGGATGATCGCAAGTTCCGCCGAAGTGTTTATATCACTGTCAGCCGAAGTAAACCGCTGGCGGTTCTCGATATGTTTGATGCTCCTAAAATGGAGCCAAATTGCGAAAAACGTTCTTCTTCGACTGTAGCGCCTCAATCACTGTTGATGATGAATAGCGGTTTTATGGTAGAACATTCCACATATTTTGCGGAACGGTTACAAAAAACTCACGCTGGAAATAAGCCGGAGCAGGTCAAGCTCGCCTGGATGCTTGCTTTTGGCAAAGTTCCTACAGCAGACGAAGTCAAACAATCCGTGGAATTTATCGACTCTCAAATTCCTCAATTTAATACAACAAAAGCGAGCTCCGGGAAAACTCCTGAGCAACTGGCTTTAGCAACGTTTTGTCAGGCCCTTTTGAGTAGTAACGAATTTCTTTACGTTGATTAAAACGGTATCAAATTATGAATTATAAAGCACCCGATTCAACGGATCATTCCAGACGCCATTTTCTGGCCGCAAGTTCCATGGGAATTGGCTCTCTTGCGCTGTCTTGGATGTTGAATCAGGATCAAGCCCTGGCCAAGAATCCAGCGATTCGACCTGAATTGCTGAAAAAACATTTTGACCTGAAGTTAAAGCCGACACATCACCCTCCCCGTGCGAAAGCCATGATCTCAATGTTCATGCAGGGAGGTCCCAGTCATCTGGATATGTTCGACCCCAAACCAATGCTTCAGAAGTACGATGGTAAGAAATTTCCCGGAGATATTAAATACGACAATGCGGCACAGGCGAGTTCAAAAGTGCTGGGTTCACCCTGGAAATTCAGTAAGCATGGTGAATGCGGTACTGAGTTATCAGAATTACTGCCGGGTTTGAGCGAAGTGGTTGACGATATCACTCTGATCCGTTCCATGCACACCGGTGTGAATAACCATGGACAGTCGATTTATGCCATGCACAGTGGTCGTATTCTTCCCGGACGGCCAACACTGGGAAGCTGGTTAACTTATGGTTTAGGTAGTGAATCAGAAAATTTGCCTGCCTACATCGCGATGGTCGATCCAGGCGGTGCACCCGTATTGGGCGTTGATAACTGGACCAATGGCTGGCTCCCATCCTTATATCAGGGGACTGTGATCCGACCTAAAGAACCGAGAATCCTTAATTTGAATGCCCCTCCTCACCTCAGCGGGAAAGCGCAGGAAAAGTATCTCGATTTCCTGGGAAAACTGAATCAGAGACACCTCAACCAGCACCCGGGAGAAGACGATCTTTCTGCTCGAATCGCCAGCTATGAACTGGCTGCTAAAATGCAGACCGCGGCGACAGAAGCATTGGACTTGAGTAAGGAGACCAAAGCGACTCAAGCCATGTATGGCATTGATCGTTCCGAATCAGCCGAGTTTGGCAAGCGTTGTCTCATTGCACGTCGACTTATTGAACGAGGTGTGCGTTTTGTACAAATCATGACGGGGAATCAGCATTGGGATCATCATACCAGCATGCGGACTTCTTTGCCGCGCACCTGTAAACGAGTGGATGTGCCTTCAGCAGGTCTTGTGAAAGACCTCAAAATGAGAGGACTGTTAGATGAGACGCTCGTGCACTGGGGAGGCGAAATGGGACGCCTGCCCGTAATTCAGAATGATGCCGGCGTGGCAAAGCAGGGACGAGATCATAATACGTATGGCTTTAGCATGTGGTTGGCCGGTGGTGGACTCAAAGGTGGTATGGCCTATGGTGAAACAGATGATTTTGGTCATCATGCTGTTGAAAACAAAGTCAGTCATAGTGACTATCATCAAACACTACTCTATTTGTTCGGACTCGATCCAGAACGACTGACATTCACTCGCAATGGTGCAGAACAGACATTAATCGACAAGCAGCCTTCTCGTATCGTGCATGATATTATTGCATAGGTTGTATTCGAGTTTGCAACTTCACCTCAGAATCAAAAAACGCCCTGTAAGTACAGGGCGTTTTTGTTTCCAACAGTGGGTGAAGACAACAAACTCACTTTGAGGGTATCGCAATCATATCAATCACCAGGGTGCGGTTCGGAAACCCTACGCTTTTGACAGTCGCTTTGGATGCGGCAGGGGGGCGTTTAGGGTTATAATATTCTGTGCGAATTTTTCCGAAAGGACCGCTGACTGCGTTATCTGAAACATAATATGTGGCTTTTGCCAGATGATTTAAGTCACTGCCTGCCTTTTCGACAATAGTTCTTAATTGATTGAACACACTTCGGATTTGCTGGTCATTATTTTTGTTCTCTTTAGCGAGAATTCCCGAAACATAAATCCGGTCACTGACTTCAGCAATCGCAACCCGACTATAAACAGGAGACGCTTTCATGCCGGTCGGAGTTTGATAGATCACTGTTTCAGCAGGTCGAACAGTCGCTTTATTTTCAGGCATGGCAACAATCATCTCGATTTCAATGGGTAACGATGAAAACCATTCCACAAGAGAGACAGGTGGTTGCCTCTCCTCAGGGAAAAAGCTGTCAATCACCAACTCGACATCATTGGCTTCTTTCATTGGTGTCATAAACGCTTTAACGTGTATCACATTTGAAGGGGATGTACCAATGTATTTCAGGGTTTGATGGAGCTCTTCCATGGTTTTGCGTGTTGCTTCCGTTAACGTATCTGCTTTCACCGCTTGTCCCGAAATATATGCAGTTCGTCCTGCCGGTAAGAGTGAAGCACTAAATCCTGAAACTTCATCATTATAAATTTGAACCTTCGCTAATTGCTTTGAGGAATTGGTTGCAGCGACCGCATCCATGGCGACCAGAGCATTCGGACCAGGAAGTTTTGTGACCACATACGTGCAGGCTGGTTGTGCGATGACTTCCAGTTCTTCTTTTATTCGTTGTTGTACTTGCTGTACCAGATCTTCACGGGCGACATAGATATTCAGTTTGACCAGTCGATTCAGATTACTGTCTACTTTTTTCAGCAAGTAATTCAGGTTCTTAAGCACGAGTGCAGTCTGATCACTGGCGTTGGCAGAAGGAATCTGGCCTCCTTTGAGGTTGAGGGGCAAAATCTGAGAAGTGTGGACTAACACCGTATCTTTCACAACCACGCAGAGAGACGACTCTGATTGGGGAGTACTTTTTAAGTAAGAGACTTCCGCAGTAACAGCATCTGTAACTACCAGCAATAAAACAGCGATCAGTAAATTCATTAAGTATTTCATAGGAGGATCAACAATTCTTAGAGGATCAATTTTTGATTCTTCCCAAAGTATCAGGGACTTTGGAACCATACGACTTTATTTTAACTGCCATTGCTCGCCAAAGAAATCAGCATCGACTACTTTTCCGGGATATTGACTGCCTGCCGGTGTGCGTAAATCGATGATGGCCCAGTCGGGCAGCATGGGAACCTGCCTGGCATTATTTAAATACGCATATTCACGGTAGGTAAAGCCGCTGTTTAAAACAACGTATTTCGAGGGATTCAACGGGTTTGGAAAAATCAGAATCGGTGCATGATGCGCGGCTGGAAAGTGTTTTTGACCGACAACGATTTCTTCGCGATTCCATTGAATGGGTAATTTGTTGATAATCTTTTTGATGAGTTGATTACTCTCAGGATCTCCCCACAACACAAGATTACTGGAAGCAATTTCCTGATCGGTAATCTGAGTATCTTTCATCACTCTGGCATCACCACGGAATTGTTGCCGCCAATGAACAATCGCATGTTTCATCTCTGACTGAACCCATTTTTCGACTGTTGCCGAAGCGCTTTTTCCGGTTGGGGAAACGAAAATGAAGGAATCCATAAAGGCATCATCAATAGGGCCCTGCAGGTTATGTCGTTTGACCAATTGCCCAGGTTTCAGAATCGCTGCTCCTACATGCCATGAACCATTTGTTTTATGAAAGGAGACTTCCCAGGAACGGTCGGAGAGCGGACCGGGAACCTGGTAGTCAGTTCCATCCAGCTGAATCATAACCGGGCGGGTCATATCAAATGGTGATTCACCCGCATGCATCTTCAATGTGAAACCCGTGACATTTTGGGTTTTGATTTTGACACGATTGTTCGGCACTAAACGGGCATCGATTTGGCCCTGTTTCCATTCTTCTCCCATCGAATCCAGCGTCATCCAGTTCATGCGGTTGTACTTTAAAGTGTATGCTACCAGATGTACGGTATGTGGTACGGTCTGACGTCCCACTTTGGCGAGCGAATCCATTTTGGCTTCAATAATGCGTTTGGAATCGGCGTGAATGCGATGCCCCATCTTAGGCCCAATAATGTGCACCATGTCAATGCCGACTCTCTTGAGAGCCTCTTCCATCACATCGGCAGCCTGTTTTTGACTGTCGAGTTCGCCGCTATAAGCGATGGTCGGGCACTGATACAGATTCAATGCGTAACCGGGACAGTCATAAAGTTGCCATAATTTTTTCTCATACCAGGTCGGTTTGAGCGTTTCTTTCTGGAAGACTTTCAGAAACAAAGGGGTTTCGGAAAAGCCGGCTCCCGGATTGGCGGCAAACCAGCGGTCGGCATAATGCACTGCAAATTGCCAGCACGCAGCACCTCCCATCGAAAACCCGCGTACGGAAATACGATTATCGTCGATACGATAGCGTTGTTTCGTCGATTCCAGTGCTTCCAGTACGTCCACTTCGCCGGCAAACTTGAAGGCATTGGAATAGCGGCCATAGGGGTGTAGCACAATCGTGTCAGCAGGAGTATATTGCCCGCGAGATCGCTGTTGTTGACTGATAAAATTGACTTCACTCAGACGTTCTCCTCTTCCATGAAACCAGAGGTCACAACGATAACGGCTTTTACCCGAAAACGTATAACTATCGGGAATGACCAGACCGTATGGTTGTACTGTATTGTCGATCTTTGAGACATACCCGCGTACGACTAATCCTGTCTGGCGTGTCCAGGGGGCCTCTCCTTTCAACAACTGATCAGCCCGTCGTTGCCCCTGTTTTAATAATTCCAGTCCTTTACCAATTTCGCGTTCGTGAAAAAATTCCTGATATTCGAGTGCACAGCGCACGGCACGATGATAGATTTCCACGTCTGGAATCAATGCTTGTACCCGCGAGTCTTTACTCTTTTTTAATTGATCAAGAGAAGTTTGAAGTTTTGCCAGTCCTTGCTTGAGATGTTGTTTCTGCTCATCAGGGACTTCGACTCCCAACATGGGGATCCGGCGAACCTGATCGGGCAGGTTATCAGCAGGCCCATCTGCTGGCAGCAGAGCAAGGAAGAAGACCGTATTCAGAAGCAGCAGAATAGAAAGTTTGATAAAAAGTTTTTGTTGTAAAAGCATAAGAGCATTCTCGCAGGAAGGTGTAGATCAGATGTCGTAACTTCATTATCAATAACAGCTAACATTTCACTTACTATCATGCCGCAATTTGAGCGAATTGAAAACAGTCTCGACAAAGTTATTCTTGGATCAATCAAAGTGATTGATTCTTCGGCAATTGGTATGGACTACTAAAGAACTGATTGTTAGAACACTTCTACCTGCCAAAACACAAACGGATTTCTTTTCGATGAAATATGGAGAAAATCGATGTTCTTTAAAACAAGTTCAATCTGCCTGATTTCACTCGCTTCTTTTTGTCTTGCAGTGACTGTTTATGCGGACGATGAAAAAACGGTTGCCGCAACAAAAGCCCCTGCAGAGGTCCATACTCTCACATTGGGAAACTTAGAACTCCAAGCTGAAGAAATCGACTTTCAAATTCAGCGTGATGGCAAACATGTGATCAAGTTGGCAGGTCAGGCTGGAATTGATTGTGCTGGCATACGTGTATCTGCTGATAGTATAGAGGCTGACTATATTAAGCAGAAAGAGTTGATCATGAAATTAGCAGGGAATGTCAAAATAGTCAGCGAACACGACCGACTTATTGCAGCCGCTCTCGAAGTAAAGTTTGACTTTGAATCAAAATTTCTCACCCTCAAGGCGGGCAATGGAAATAAGATGACAATTACCAGGGACAATAGTTCGAGCTTAACCAAAATCGAATCCGGTCAAATTCAGATTCAATATCAAGATCAGGCCAGGGCATTGCTTAAAGTTCTGGATGTAGTTTCGTTAAAAAAAAATAAAGTGCAATCTAATAATAGATTTTCAAACCGATCAGGCTTAAATTTCAACTCACCTACTCCTTTTGGTCCCTCTTCTTTCGAAGTGAACCCTCAATCAAAAAAGAAGCGGCAATCTCATGGCTTTGATCCTCTTTTTCGCCCTACTCCCAGTAAGTCAACTACACCAACGTTCAATTAGACTACACGGCGAATTTGGGTCCTCGTTGAGATCCACTGTATTTCAGCTTAAAGATGCTCAGATGAGAAAAAAGTTGACATCTGAGGTTAGGGTCTTTACGATTAAACTATCATCATCTTATTCATTTATGCTCAATAATTCACAATTTTAGTTATTTTCCTCTCTCATTTCATTCGGAAAATTGCGTCTTTCATTTTTTTGATAAAGCTGTTGTGGGCAGCGATTTGTCTTTTCTGAAGCACAAATCTATCTTACTTGAGCGCATTCATTTCTTTGTAGTTCTTCTATCAATGACTGACAGAAAAATATTTTTACTGCTAGTCTTTCTATAGAGAGAAAATTCAATTCGATTTCAACTAAAGTGACAAAACTCACACACTGAATAGATCAGAGCTGAATCTTAATTCGGAGATAATCATGAAAAACAAGATGACAAACATGAATCCAATCTTAAGTTCAAAATTGATGATAGTAGCAATTTGTTCTCTGGCTGCAGGCTGGTTTGTCATGGCTGCCAACGCAGAAGTCAAGCAGAGTACCAAACAAGCTCAAGCGAACAAACTGATTAGTAAAACTTCATTTCAGGCTGAACCAGCAGTAACTGCATTGCAGCCTAAAGAGATCATGCAACCATTTTATCCGGCACTGACAAAACGTACCCAGGAAATGCAAAAGGCACTTAGTGCGGACACGAAATGTGATTTTCCGAATGTTCCGCTCTCTGAGGTACTTCAATTTTTTCAGGCGCAGCATGGCATCAATATTTTCCTTGATGCACAGGCCCTTGAACAAGAAGGCTTAACAGCTGACGAGCCAATCAATGTTTCTCTGAATGGCGTTTCTCTCAAATCTGCATTGAATATCATATTGAATCCATTGGGTTTAGATTATGTGATTGATCACGAAGTGCTCAAGATTACCTCTCAAGAAGAGGCAAACCAAACATTGATAGTACGTATTTATCCTGTCGCAGACCTTTGCGATACACCAGATGATTATCAGGCATTAGAAAATGTAATTCGAAATACATGCCTGGACCTCAGAAAGAAAAACTGGTCTGCAGCTGGCTTGGTGATCGGAAGTCCAAACACGCAACCGATTCCCCAAAGAAATTCAACGATTTCTATCGTTCCCAAATGTAAGGCGATTGTGGTGAATGAAACAGATCGCGTACACAATAAAATTACAGATTTATTAAGCCAGCTAAGACAGGTCCGTAAAGATCAGGAGGACCTGTCAACTGAAAAGAAGTAATAGTAATACCAGTCGGACGGAGGTTCGCCCGCTGTAGATGTTAAGATTTCACAGAAAATAGGAGTCGATCATGAGTGGGTTTTTGAAGCGAAGATTCGTTGTTTTAACGATATTTTGTCTGGCTGCTGGCTGGATCACGATCGTGGCGAGCGGGCAAGAGAAGCGGAATTCCAAAGCTTCGCAAGCACACAAGCCAACGGTCAAAGATGCGGCACCACTAGCAGCTCTGGCGGGTGACGCTCAGAAGAACGGAGAATTACAGCAAACATTTTTTCCGGTTTTGACAAAACAGGAACAGAAGATTCAGGCAGCACTCAATGCAGAGACTGAATGTGATTTTATTGACAATCCACTCTCTGAGGTGATAAATACTTTTGCGGATCAGCATGGTCTTACAATTCTGATTTTGAGTAACGATTTGGGTGAAGAAGGATTAACATCTGATGAACCCGTTAATATCAGCCTGCATGGCATTTCACTGAAGAACGCACTCGAACTCATTTTGCAACCGATAGGATTAACCTATGTCGTTGATCGAGATGTGGTTCAGATTACCACGAAATACAAGGCAGAAGAGATGCTGAAAACGCGTGTCTATCCTGTGGGTGATTTATGTAAGAATCCTGATGACTATCAGGCACTGGAGTCAGCAATCATCAATGCCAGCCTGGGAGAATGGCGAGTTAGAGTCTCTTCTTCTAAACCGAGTCAACCCGTTCAAGCAGGTGGTTTTGGTGGAGCAGGAGGTGGACTGGGGGGCGGCTTAGGCGGAGGTAGTGGTGGCAGTGGTTTCTTTCAAGTCACAAATGACTCAGGATTCGGATCACAGGTTTACGAAGAAGGAACTGGTGGCACAATTTCTGTTGTACCGCAAAGTAGATCGTTGGTGATCAGTCAAACCTACCATGCGCACAACGCGATTGTTGATTTGTTGACTCAACTCAGACAAGCACGAGTCGGAAACTGATATACTATCTGCATTCAGTGCCAGAGCAAATGCGGATTATTAAAGATATCGAAACTCAAAATCGAATCAGGAGTGAACCATGAAATATAAAGTACAAAGTGGAAATCGCAGGTATCTGATGATTGTCCTTTGTCTATTCGTTATGAACTGTCTTATAATTCAATCTTATGCAGATGAGAAGCAAGTTACTAAAAATGACCAATCGAGTAAATCGGTTAAAACCAAAAAGGTCCGGCAGTTATTTTATCCTGCATTAACTGAACGCGAGGAGACATTGCAGAACGCTTTAGATTCAGAAGCCGAAGCGAATTTTCCTGATGTACCGCTGGAAGAAGTTGCGAACTATTTTTCCGAAATGCATAAAGTACCAATTAAAATTCAGTCAAAAGCTCTGGAAAATTTAGGTATCTCAGCTGAGGAGCCTGTTGATGTCGAACTCTCCAAAATCAGTTTAAAAAATGCTTTGTTACAAATTTTAGATCCCTTAGAGCTGACTTTTGTTGTGGACCGGGAAATGATTCTAATCACTTCAAAAGAGTATGCATCTGAGATGATGAAAACACGAGTTTATCCCGTAGGCGATTTTTGCAGTACTCCGGATGACTACAATGCTCTGGAGGCCGTTATTCGAAATGCTCGTTTGGCAGAGGCTGAATGGAAACCGAGTGGAATCTCTGGACTCAGCCCTGCGATTACGACCTATGGGAGTGCTGTGAAAGTGGATGCCTACAAATATGATGGGGGCACAATTTCGATTCTTCCGCAAAGTAAATCACTGGTGATCAGCCAAACCTACCATGCCCAAAACGCGATTGTGGATTTATTAACGCAGCTCAGACAAGCGCGGGCTGACCAGCAGAAAACTTCAGGGCAAGACCTATAGACTTACGATTAAGTAAAAAACGCAGGCTGGTGAGGGTTCCAGCCTGCCATCTATTTCCCACGATTGGGCGTACGACTCATTAAGTAAGCGAACAGGTCTTGAACCTCTTTGTCACTGAGGTTTTTGGTTAACCCATCGGGCATTAATGAGAGATCCAATGCTTTGAGGAGTTCGATCTCATCTTTATTGATGAGGACAGACTGACCTTTCACATCTTTCAACGTGAGGGTTTTCGTGGTCTGTTCATCAATCAGCCCTGTCACTGTACGACCATCGTCAGTCACCACCAGAAAGTTAGTGAACTCTTCACGAATGGCAGCACTCGGGTCAACGACTGCGAGAAGCATGAAGTCCACATTATCGCGTTCATAACCGGTTAGCTTAGGTCCTGCCTTACCACCTTCACCAAAGAGTGTGTGGCAGACGGCACAGGTTTTTTTAAACAGCAGCTTACCAGATGCTAAATCGCCTTCTTTTGATTTGATCAATTTCGCGACGCGCGACATCTCTTGCTTTTTCTCAGCAGGTGTGGATCCACGCACTTTACCCCAGTGTTTTTTGATACTGGCTTTGATCTCCGGGTCATCGTGTAATGCCATCTGTTGGACAACATCAAGAGGAATAGTATTGGCTTTGATTCGCCAGGAATTCACTTCATTCAGAAATTGCTTACTCCAGGCTTTGCGGCTCGCCAGCACACGCTGGGCAGTGCTGCGAACATCGTGCTCATCGAGCAACGTACTGTGATAACGTGCCAGGATATTTTTGCCGATGGAGGGGTTATCAAAATTCATCAATGCTTGTAACGCGACCCGTTTTAAAGAATGAGTATCAGCCCCATTTGATGAGAGAATCGCCGTCAAAGGGCCAATCGCCTGTTTTGTTTTTAGCTGTCCAAAAATTTCCATATAAGTTAAACGTGTAGGGCGGTCTGCATTTTTGTCAGCGATGATTTTCAAAGCGCGAGTTGTGGCCGCTTTGTCTCCCAGACGTAATGCCAGTGCAAGATCCGATTCGCCCAATGTCTTTTGATACTCGGCCAGACCCTTGCTAAGTTCTTTTGGGAGATTATCAATTTTCTGCCCCCGGAATGCTTCTAGCATGCCTACCATCAATTTTTGTTTATGCCCGGCTGATGGGGCCAGCTTGAGCAGCTTAGCACACATGTCATAATTTTCCGGACCGCCGGCCATGGCATAGCGTTGCATGATCCGTTCCAGAATGTAATCTTGTACCATTTTCACCTGCCAGAAATCTGGTTTAGAAAATAGGGTAAGAACGGCACTTCGGTCGGAAGTGGCTTTACTCTCGATTGCCCACCACAGAAGCAGCGGAATATGCAAGTCGGCCTGGTCTTCTTCTCGTCTTAATAGTTGATAGGTAATCTCTAGGCCCGCTTCCGCAGGAAAACGCTTAGCGGAAGAAGCCAGTTGAGAGCGTACTTCGGCATATGGTTCGATCTTGGCCTGTTCAACTAATGCTTTCGTAAGTCTTTGAGAGATCTGATGCGAATCACCAAGCAGACGGATGGTCCAGCGTCGGACATGCTGATCACGGTGTCCCAATAATTCCAGAGCGAGATGTTCATTGAAGGCGCCAAGTAAATTCAATGCCCAGAGCGCTTCCAGCGCGCGTTCATCCTGTTCACTTTTCGCAATTTTTGTCAGTGTGGGAATCATCGACTGATCTCCGCGTTCGCCAATCACTTGAACCGCTTTTTGACGGAACCATTTATTCGGATGCCCCATTGTTTTGATGAGTTCCGCGTTTGTTTGTTTCGCAAGATCAAATGGTTTGATTGGTTGGAAATTCGTTGGTTTGAGTCGATAAATACGGCCACTGGTTTTGTGCCAATTATCACGTGGGTCGACGTGAGTCAGACGACTGTCATACCAGTCAGCCAGATACACACAACCATCAGGCCCCACTTTGATGTCGACAGGACGGAACCAGCGATCTTGTGTTAACACGATAGGCGGCATGTCTTCCGTGCGGTAAGTAGAGGTATCAGGAATCAACTGGCTGGCCATCACGCGATTATGTAGTGAGTTGGCAGCAAAGACGGCGCCGTTGTATTTAGCGGGAAATATGCCCCCTTCGTAAATCGAAAAGGTCTGGCTGAATCTCTCCTGATATCCTTTATGACGCATATGCTCATAAAAACCGAAGGCATAGGGATTTGTCAGTGGCCCATGTTTCCCCCAGTTCTTTTTGGCATAGCCACCTTGAGCGTAATGCATACCACGAGTGCCACCATTGTTGGTTCCAGAAAAGACACGCCCTTTGGAATCGATCTCGACGCTAAATGTGTTGCCGCCCCCTTCCGCAAAAATTTCGAAGATTTTACTTTCAGGGTGGTAGCGCCAGATCATCTGCCCTTTGAAGTGCACACGTTTGGTCACTTCAGAACTGACTGTTCCTGTAGTCGTACTTCCGTTGGCCCCATAGAGCCATCCATCCGGTCCCCATTTCAGGCTGTTAGCCACAGAGTGAGTATCTTCCAACCCAAAACCTGAAAGATGAACTTCCGGGTCGCCATCGGGAATATCATCACCGTTTGCATCGGGATAAAACAAAAGGTAAGGAGGGTTCAATACCCAGATACCACCCCGGCCCACTGTGACAGCAGAGACAATATTCAAGCTGGTAATCACGTCCTTAATTTTGTCAAATGTACCATCCCCATTGGTGTCTTCCAGTACCGAAATTTTGTCAGCCCCTTTGAAATGATTTGGGGGCGGTGGAGGAACTTTGTCGAAGACAGCGCGTAAATACTGGTCATACTTGACCACTTTCAATCCAGCAGGAAACGGATACTGTAGATATTGCACGACCCACATCCGCCCCCGATGGTCGAAGCTCATATAGAGTGGCTGCATCACTTCCGGTTCTGCCGCGATACTTTCCATCACAAAGTCTTTGTGAACCTGAAACAGTTTCACCGCTTCTTCGGGTGGGGTCGGATCAGATTCATCACCAACTTCGCCGCGGCCTTTAAATGATTTCATGACTTTGTCTACTTGCTCATTGCCAGCCAGATCTTTTTTGAATCGATCTCGACTGATTTTTCCGGCAACATCGACTTGTGGAGGCTCTTTTTTCAAACACCAGTAGACGGCATTGATGAGTGTATGCGTAAAGGTATTGATTTTGAAATCACCCGGATGGCCCAGTGATGTGTAAAAAATACGTGATTTCTTATACATGTTCGTCCAGGCAACCGGCATCTGTACGGGTTGTCCTTCGACGCGAGAGAGCCCACGCAGTAACACTTTCGTTGAACTCTTGAGGTTAATGCTTTTATACATCGAGCCTTTGCTGCGAAAGTACTTATTGCGAACTGTGGCCATGATGGGGTTCTGTTCTGCTCGTAATTGCGTCGTCACATCAGTCGGAGTTTTGTTATTGAAGTCACCTGCATATTCACCACCCAGGACCTCCTTATCAAATTCTTTCCATTCCACATATCCTTTTGCTGGTTCATCTTTACTAAGCGCAAATCCATGGCTCGACGTTCGTAACGCCATCAGGGGCTTTCCTGCAGCAAGATAATCTCGAATTAATTTCATCTGAGCTGTAGGTAGTGTTTTCCGGCGGACACTCAGAAACAGTAAATCAGCTTCTTTAATGACATCCAGCCCCGGGAAGGAATTCGAATCTTTTTTATCTGCAAAGACAAACTCGGTACGAAATCCCAGAGGCTGTAAGTGCGCTTTCGCAAAGGCGGGTAAACTTTCAGATGTCTTGTACCCTTTCTCTCCAATCATAAATACAATCAAAGGTTGATCCGCGGGGGTTTGAGCTTTCGAAGGAGGCTGTTTTTCTTCGCCCGTCACCGATAGAAATGAAAGTCCACAGACACAGGTGAATGCGAACAGGGAGAGCGTGTGCTTCAGAAAAGTTCTGTTGAGCATTGTGATAAACTTCTTGGTAGATAAAACTAAAGGAAATTAACAAAAGGTTGGTTCTTCATCATAACAACCCACTTAAGGCCCTGTCATCCGACAAAAGTGACTTTTATGCAGTCTATATAAACGGATTCGATATCTTGCGATTTTTTTGTTTTTAAGTGTTTGTTATATAATAGTTTATGTGCTTCGTTTGCAGGGTGACTTTTAGTGAGAACTCTAACAATGAATCGATTTTACCAGATCCTGTTTTGCCTTTCTTTAGCGTTGATTTCCTGGCTGGCGATGATGGGCATTCATGAATTGGGACACGTGATCGGTGCCATTTTAACCGGCGGCTCAGTTTCTCAAGTGGTTTTGCATCCATTAGCAATTTCTCGCACTGATCTGACTGAAAATCCTTGTCCGGCAATTGTAGTCTGGGCGGGGCCACTTCTAGGGGTTTTGATTCCTTTAACATTGCATTTCGTTGTGCGCGGACTTGGTTGGTCTCAATTCGGGATCTTTCAATTTTTTGCAGGCTTCTGCTTGATTGCCAATGGTGCATATATTGCCGGCGGTTCATGGGAAGGAATTGGCGATTGTGGGGTGATGCTCCATTCTGGCACACCGCTCTGGGTGATGTGGTTGTTTGGTTTATTGACCATCTCTGCCGGTTTTTTCTTGTGGCATCAATTAGGCTCTTTTCAAGAATGGATTCAAAAACCGGAACGTATTTCTGCCCAGTCGGCCTGGACGATTTTTGTATTGTTGATCTCTCTCATCGTACTAATGGAACTCTTTTCCGCGCGATAATACAATAATATTTGCTTCTAAGAGGTCTTCTCTGATATTGTTTAATCAGACTTAGATCTTTTCATCAGGAGAATGCGAAACATGCTGTCAAATATGAACCGCCGAGAGATGTTGGGAGTCTGTGCCGCTGGTGCGTCAGCTTTCTGTTTGCCTTCAATGCTTACTGCCAGGCAGCCTAAAACAAAAGTCAAAACATTTACTTATAAGATGGTAGGCGATTTGGAAATCAAGGCGGACGTACATCGGGCCGATGATAATAAAACCCGACCTGTGATGGTCTGGTTTCATGGCGGTGCCCTCATCGTTGGACATCGAGGTGGTGTGAGTGGTCGTGTCTTAAAAGATATGTTGAACGCCGGATATGCAGTTGTTTCGTTTGATTATCGCCTGGCCCCTGAAACTAAGCTGCCGGAAATTATCGCTGATCTGGAAGATGGGTTCACCTGGCTGCATCGAAAGGGCCCTGAGTTGTTCAATGTTGATACGAGCAAAGTCGCAGTTTCTGGCGGGTCGGCAGGTGGCTGCCTGACCATGATTGCCGGCTATCGTGCGAAGCCGCGACCAACCGTACTCGTTCCTTTCTGGGGCTATGGCGATCTGATCGGCGACTGGATTGGAAAGCCGAGTCCCCATGGTCGTCATCAAACCAAATTTACAAAAACAGAAGCCTATCAACAGGTCAGCGGTCCACCGATTGCAGATTCCCGGGACAGCAAAAAAAATCGTGGTGCTTTTTATCAATACTGTAGGCAACACGGCATCTGGCCGAAAGAAGTCGCCGGTTGGGATCACCACCGCGAGCCCGAAAAATTCTATCCATATATGACGTTGAAGAATGTAACCAAAGATTATCCTCCAACGCTCATGATACACGGCACCAAAGACACTGATGTTCCTTATAAACAATCCACGTTAATGGCAGAACAATTAAAGCAGCACGGTGTCGAACACGAACTGGTCACAATTCCGAACGGCGAACATGGTCTGGCAGGCGGAGATCCAAAACTGATTGTCGCTGCCTATCAACAGGCGTTTGAATTCATGCATGATCGTATGCGGTGATTTGCTTTTCTTGCGAGCGTCTTACATCGATTTTGGAAATTATGAGTCACCGACTTGCTGAGAAATTTCGAAACTTTGCCGAGCGGGAGTGCAAAGAAACCTCCCCACTCTACTACAGCTTGTCGCGTTCGATTGCACAGGACAACGATGTTCTGGAGATTGCCGGGCAAGCTCAGGAGGGACAGCCAGTTCCGAATTTGTTTTTTGCAGCCGTGCATTATCTTTTGGTTTCCGGTATTTCGCATCCGCTGGCTGTGTTTTATGCATCTTGCACAACTGAAGTAGAAACTTCTTCGGATGCCTGGTCGGAATTCAAAGACTTTGTACACGCTCATCGTCAGAAAATTGTTTCCCTGTTGCAATCACGGTTCGTGCAAACCAATGAAGTGAGACGATGTGCTTTTCTTTTTCCGGCGTTTTTATTTGCGGCCAGCCAATTCGAGCCTCAACCTCTGGCTTTGGTCGAAATCGGGACCAGCGCGGGATTGAACCTTTTCTGGGATCAATACCAGTATTCCTATGATGGTTCCAGCACATATGGGGACACCTCGTCTCCCGTTTTCATCCGTTCTGCATTTCGCGGAAACAAGCCTTCCGTTCTCTCTGAGCCACTGCCAGAGATTTCCCACCGCATTGGCGTAGATTTAAACTTCATTGATTTATCACATCCCGACGAAGTCGCCTGGCTGCGTGCACTTGTGTGGCCCGAACATCATGAGAGAAGAGATCTCATGGATGCTGCTTTGAAAAAACGTGGCGAGATGCAGCCTGATCTCGATCTAAGGACGGGAGACGGATTTGCCATGCTCGACGAGATTGCAGAAGAAATTCCCACCGAATCTCTATTATGCGTCTATCACACTCATGTCGCAAATCAAATTTCAAAAACGGAGCAGGAGGCCTTTTTGAATTCCATCGAACGACTTGGTAAACAGCGCGATATAGTCCACCTGTTTAATAATATTGCACGACCTCACCTGCATCTGACAGCGTATCGCGATAGTCAGTTGCTTGATCTGCCCCTTGCGAAAACGGATGGCCATGCCCGCTGGATTGAGTGGTTGTAGAATCATACAATCCAATTTCATCGTGGTGATGATTCGTTAATTTCAGCTAAAGGAGTTTTTTATATGAATGAAATGACATCATTCATTGCCAAAATGATGGCATTGTATCTGCTTGTGACAGGGATTGGTTTTTTCTTGTCGAAAGAATTCTATTTACGGATGTTGAATGACGCTGAATCAGAACATCCGATATCCATTAACTTGTCAGGCATGGTTCATTTTTTTATCGGTATGGCCGTTATTTTGAATCACTTCCTTTGGAAGACTCACTTGGAGATCGCCGTTTCATTGATCG
Organism: Gimesia aquarii; assembly: GCF_007748175.1. NCBI lineage: Bacteria > Pseudomonadati > Planctomycetota > Planctomycetia > Planctomycetales > Planctomycetaceae > Gimesia > Gimesia aquarii. The sequence continues at coordinate 2,851,619 of NZ_CP037422.1, read as the reverse complement.
GCATGGCGTTTTTGCTCAAAGGATGTCTGTTAATTATGGTTCCAGGTACAATTCTGAAGTCCAACCAATTCAGTATGAAGATTTTGCCTCTCAGTGGAATCGGTTTTATTGCCGTCGGTTTATATCTGATTTGGGCACTCTATGTTTGATAAGTTGTATTGCGATAGGAAAAGCTTGTACTAATTGCTCACAGCAAAAGCCGAATAAAAATAAGTTCAAAATACACAAGATTAACTCAGAACGAAGAAAACCAGGATAGAACATCATGAACCGTATCGTGATCACTGGGGTAACGGGCTTTCTTGGATTGAACCTCGCATGCGTTGTCGTGTCATATTCTGTAACATGAAATTCCAGATACTTTTACGCTCGAGACGAGGTTGACTACCTCTGATCTAATATGTTTCCTAGAAGGTTTCGCTTGGCTCAATGATTGGCACTGTCACCATTCAAAACAGGTTGAATTGACATGCAAACAGAAACATTTCCAGCCCGAGTTCATATTCTGATTGCCAGAAACAGTTCTGATGCGGTTGTGATTCGACGAGGACCGGCCAAAAAGACTTGTATCATTGGTTGGGACCGAAAGCAGAATACGTTCCATGTGGGTCAGTGGCTGAAAGGTCGCATATATGAAAGGCGTTCAGATATTGCGCCTTCAGGAAAACACTGGATCTATTTTGCCATGAACGGAAAATGGAATTCCGAAACGAAAGGCTCCTGGACTGCCATTGCTAAGACACCCTGGCTCAAGGCCGTTGATTTGATGGGAAAAGGCAATACTTATCACGGTGGCGGGTTATTTATCGATGACCATACCTACTGGCTGAATGGGGGACATCAAACTCTGCATACGTCGGGTGAATTCAAGCAGGGAACTCCCGATGTTAATTTACGCTATTATGGTAGTGAATGTCTTTCTGTGTATTATCCCCGTCTGGAACGTGATGGTTGGACCATGCGGAGTACCACAGTGGCAGAAACGAAGTATGAGGGTACGCTGTTTGAAAAGGAACTTTCTGAGGATTGGAAGCTGATCAAAGTATGCCATTCGGGAACGAACACACCTGTAGGCAAAGGCTGCTACTGGGACGAACATATTCTGACGAGTGCGGACGGAGCGATCATCGCGAAACCGGATTGGGAGTGGGCGGAATGGGTCGATAATACAATTGCTTATGTAGAACAGGGGTGTTTGTATCAGATTAAAATTGTGAATTCGAACAAGCTCAGTGAAGCGAAAATGCTGCATGATTTTAATGACTACCAGTTTGAGACTAAGATGGCACCTTATTGACATTTACTGAGCTCATCTAAGGCTACTTTTTTATCAAAAAACAGTGAGAGAACATCATGAGCCCTATTGTGATCGCCGGGGGAACGGGGTTTCTCGGTTTGAACCTCGCACACCAGTTGAGTGAGTCAGGCAGTGAAGTCGTCTTGTTGTCACGTCGGCGTCCTGCTGCAGATTCTCGGTGGTGGTGCCTTACAGCGACTGGCAAAACTGGCCCGCTGGGGATTGGGTGGAACAGTGGGAAGTGGACGGCAGGGAATGAGTTGGATTCACGTGCAGGATATGAATCGGCTATTTACCCGAGCGATCACCGATGATACTATGCAGGGATCCTATCTGGTAACCGCTCCCGAACCGGTTTCAAATGCCGAATTCATGCGCGAACTAAGACGCGCAGTTCGCATGCCCATCGGCTTGCCGGCTGCCAATTGGATGGTGCGGGTCGGCGCGCCATTAGTTTTGCGCACGGATCCGGAACTCGCGCTTTACGGTCGCTATTGCATCTCGCGTCGTTTAAAAGTCGTTTAAAAGAAGAAGGTTTTGAATTTTCGTTTTCGAATCTGGCATCGGCGTTTCAAGAAATTTACCAATGAAAAGGATACGTTCAATGCAATACCAAGTACTGACATTCATTTTACTAATTTTTGTTTTTGGTTGTGAAACTTCGACCAAGCCCAAACCAACAAACAAGACAGCGAAAACGGCGTCCCAAACGGAAAAAACGAATTCTGATCCCGTCAGCTTACCACCGAAGTATAAACCAGTCATTGTATCAATGAATAATCACAAAAGTGGAAGCGGAAGCACTAGCACATTTACACCTCAGCAAAATTCGCCTAATGTTAATGTGAAATATGGTATGACATCCGGGCAAGATGGTGCCGTTTCTAAATTGAATTGGGAATATCTAAGTACGGACGAAAAGGGTGACCATTACCGTTTTGAAAGAAGCTTTCCACACGACCAGCCCAATCAAGTGGTGACGACGAAAGAAGTGATTTATCAAGGCAAGGAAATAATAATTTTTGAAGACGATACGCAGCGAATTAGTATGTTTCCTCTACAAGTTGATAAAGAACCAAACAGTAAATGACCGGTCGTTTTTATTCAAATTGAATCATTTCAGAAATTTTCCTGGAACGCGTCACATTCGAAAGCACTCAATCGTCATATCCTCGAACACCTCATTAACATGAAAGGATAAGACACTTGAGTGAACGTGATTATTTAAATGAACTTGCCGAATTTGAAGCACATTATCAGTACGACACAACCTATATGCGGGAACTTTTAGAACACTCCCCTCTGGCGTATGCGAAATTTGCCGATTTTATGCCTCTGGCAAGTCATCGAGAGAACTTGAACCCTGAAACGTACTGGATTGCCAAATTGGCTGCCATGCAGGTTGAAGATTGTGGCGCATGTTTACAACTCTGTGTGCGTATGGCTCTGGAAAATGAGGTCTCCCGGCAGCTAATCGAGTCTGTGCTGGAAGGTGGTAGTGGGTTGCCAGATGACGCGCGCGATTTGTATGATTTCTCTGTAAACGTTGCCAGCGCAACCTCCGTTGAGCAAGCGTTAGAAGATCGCATTCAAGCTCGTTTTGATAAAGCAGCACTGTTGGAATTGGGGCTGTGTATTGCATCAGCGAAAGTGTTTCCCACCATTAAACGTGCCTTGGGTTATGCCAAAAGTTGCAATCTGATTGAGATCAAAGTCTGAGAGGGAATTATACGAACAGGCAGCATTCTAAGCTGTCATCCCACAATGATATTTGAAGAGAATGGTTGTCAGTGAAATCAGCATCAGGCTTGGATATATTTGAATTCCATCGTTCAGAATTGGTCGGTCTGGCGTACCGGATTACCGGTTCTCGTACCGAGGCGGAAGATATTGTACAGGAAACGTTCTTGAAGTGGATGCACGCCGATCAGAGTTCCATCGTTTCAGTTCGAGCATGGCTCATGAAAGTCGCAACGCGGTTGTCACTCGATTATCTCAAAAGTGCCAAAGTCAAACGCATGTCTTATATTGGCCCCTGGCTGCCCGAGCCATTTATTACCGACGAGCAAACACCCGCGAGTGAACTGGAAATGGATGAATCGATCTCGATGGCGCTGTTGGTCCTTTTGGAGCAACTTTCTCCCGCGGAGAGAGCCAGCTTCATTCTACACGATCTGTTTCAATACCGTTTTGATGAAATCGGAGACATCCTCGAACGGACGGAAAGTTCCTGTCGCAAGCTGGCCAGTCGCGCCCGCGCGAAAATTGGCCGAGACACTTTAGAGCCAACACAAGACAAAGCACAGTACGTTCAGATGCTGACCACATTTTCTGACGCTGTCAAGAAGGGCGACATGACTGAGCTTGTCGCTCTATTAAAGGATGATGCGACATTCCATTCAGACGGAGGAGGTAAAGCCGCTGCATCCCGTAAAGTGTTGCATGGATCAGAAGTGATTGCCAAATTCTTCTTGAAAGTTGTCAGACCCGACTGGCTTTCAAAGAAAGCAAGCGAGATGACGATCAGCACAACCTGGTTCAACGGTGCGCCCGGCATGATCGTACGGCAGGCAGGCCGGCCAATCACCGCGTTCAATTTTGAACTGGATAAGGGCGTAATCAAAAGCATCCACGCCCTGCGCAATCCGGACAAGCTGCGTTTGTTTGGACCTTATTAAGACGAGTTCAATGACTGAGCAGCTTTAAAAAAGTTTCAACACTGTGTTGTCCTGCAGTGATGAATGAGTCCTCATATCCTCGATTCCACTGGCTTTATGTAGTTTTGCAAAATATCAAACTGAGTGTTATTCTGCAGAATAAGTAAGGCCAAAAATGGGTAAGCAATAAAAGAGGATATTCAATGCAAAAAATTAAACAAATCGTTGAAGATTCTGACACAAAATCAGGTAAGACCTTTGCCCTCTTCATACAAGCCCTGATTATTTTGTCACTCGTTTGTTTTTCCATAGAAACACTTCCAGATTTATCACCGGAATCTAAAGAATTGTTACGAGGCATGGAGATCTTCATCGTAATCATCTTTACGTTTGAATATATTGCCAGAGTTATGGTTGCTACAAATAAACCAGCTTTCATTTTCTCATTTTTTGGTGTAGTTGATTTATTAGCTATCCTACCCTTTTATCTCACTACAGGTCTTGATTTACGGTCACTTAGGTCGTTTCGACTTCTTCGTCTGATTCGAATTTTTAAATTAGCGCGATACAGTGCCGCTGCTAGAAGGTTTCATCGTGCTTTCATTATCGCAAAAGAAGAGCTTGCGCTATTTCTCTTTTCAGCAATGATTATTCTCTATTTGGCAGGCGTTGGAATTTATCATTTTGAATATCCTGCACAACCCGACGCCTTCAGCTCAGTTTTCCATAGCTTATGGTGGGCCGTTGCCACATTAACGACTGTCGGTTATGGCGATATCTATCCTATTACCACTGGTGGTAAGATATTTACTTTTTTCATTCTCATTGTTGGCTTAGGAATCGTTTCAATTCCCGCTGGTTTAGTTGCGTCAGCACTTTCAAAGGCCAGAGAAATGGAAGAATAATCCTAGTGGGGAAGCGAATCAAACGAGAGACACTGGGGATCGATTAAACTGAGCATTTTACCAGATACCGCTTCAACATCGATTCATCAATGTCAACGCCCAGGCCTGGTTTTGTAGGCACTTTGATCCGTCCCGCGTTGATCTCAAAACGCTGTGTGATGATATCGTTTTCAAGGCTGTAATAGGTGCAGTCGTTGGCCAGGGGGAAATTGGGTGATGAAGCCGCCATGTGCAGCATGGTGGCGGTGCGCAAGCCCAGATCGTGGGAGCAGTGGAAGATACAAGGTACTTTGGCCGAGGCGGCCACTTCACCAACAAGTTTTACGGCCCAGATGCCGCCACACTGATAGGTGTCGGGCAACAGGTAATCGGCTGCGTTCAATTCCAGAATCTTGCGCACATGTTCCATTGTGGTGACCGATTCGTTGAGCGCGAGTGGGGTTTTAGTCTGTTGTCTGATGTCGGCCGATTCTTGCAACAGATCTTTATGCATCGGCTGTTCGAAGTATTGCAATTCGTACGGTTCCAGAACACGTGCCAGTTGCAGGGCAACTTCTGGTGTGTAGCCCATGTTGGGATCGATGCGGAGATTCAGTTTGTCTCCCACGGATTCCCGAATAGCGCGGACCATTGCCAGATCTTCTTCCGGAGAGCGACCCGCTTTGGTTTTGAGCGTCGAGAATCCCAGGTCCACATAGTGTTTGGAAATGGTAGCTGCCTCTTCTGGACCGCGGATACCCATGCAGCAGGTCACTTCGACTTCCTCTCGATACAGGCCTCCCAGTAGACGATGCAAAGGTTGCCCACTCTGTTTACCAAGAATATCCCAGCAGGCCATCTCAACCAGACTCTGCAGATATGGTTCTTCCATTTCCCAGTCTGCGTAAAGTGCAGAGATGTCAGTCGGGTCTTTACCAAGGAGAATGGGTCTGAAATAGTTGGCTTCCTCTCCTGTAAAGGAAGTTGCATTTTGAAACGAGAGCCGTTGTGGTGTTTCTCCCCAGCCTGTGATACCTGCGTCGGTTTCAATCCGAATCAACAGGGCGCCAGTAGTCGAAGATGAAATATAGCGTGATTGATAGGGAGAGACTGGTTTGAGCAGTGGTACATCAACCAGGAAGGTATCAACGGCTGTGATTTTCATAGAACTCTCCGTTCAAAGGTGGGATCAGTCGCAGAGACTATTTATGCTACCAGTTGTTAACTTGAGCGGCAAGCAGGTGCATAATTCCGGAGATTGAGGACAGGCTTGTTGTTATGAGAATGCTAACGTAAAGTAGAAGTTGCCCGATACTAGACAGGAGAAGTAACGATGGTTCCTGAGATTATCAATCTGTTTGCTCCACTTAAGACACCACCCACAACGGAAGTGTTTGAGGAACTGTTTCGTGGTTCCTCATTTCGTGTCGAAAAGATCGTGTCGACAGGACAGGCGACTCCTGCAGGGGAGTGGTATGATCAGGAACAGGCAGAATGGGTGGTTTTACTGTCGGGCTCTGCGGTATTACGATTTGAAGGAGAATCTGAATCAGGCCGGACGCTGGTTCCCGGTGATGCAGTGAACATTCCCGCGCATTGTCGGCACCGAGTCGAAGCAACGGCTGCAGATCAGGAAACCGTTTGGCTTGCAATCCACTATGAGCCTGCCGAGAATAGATAAATCGTAAAGCGATTTCAGCAATTTACCATTTTAAAATAGATTTCAGGAAAGAAGTTCAGACTGATGAAAAAGAATCCGGTCAAGGCGTCGTTAAGTGAAGGAAAACCTCAGGTGGGAACATGGCTCTCATCAGGGGATGTGATGATGACCCGTTTGATGGCACGCGTAGGATTTCCCTGGCTCACGGTTGATATGGAACATTCTCCCATTGACTGGTCACAGGCAGGATTATTATTCGGTGCCATTGCGGATGCAGGCTGTGTGCCTTTAGCACGAGTTCCCTTAGGAAAATATGAATTGATTAAACGGGCTCTGGACGCTGGTGCTCACGGAATCATTGCACCCATGATTAACACTGTTGAACAAGCAAAGACTGTCATCGATGCAGTGAAGTATCCGCCTGAAGGGAATCGCTCTGTCGGTGGCGTATTACACGCGATGAATTTCAACGCGACTGCCGGCGATTATTATAAACACGCCAACGATGAAATTCTGGTGATTCTACAAACGGAATCGCCAGAAGGAGTGGAAAACGCCGAAGCGATTTACAGTTTGCCTGGCGTTGACGCAATTTTTGTTGGTCCCAATGATCTGACTTTTCAGATGAGCAAAAAGACGGGCGTGAATCCTTCACCGGATGAACTGGAAGAGCAATTACAGAAAATCCTGGCTACAGGTAAGAAAACGGGTACACCGGTTGGCTTACATGTGCAGACCATCGAAGCGGTCGAACAGCGGATTGAAGAAGGTTGGCGCTTTATCGCCTGCGGTAGTGAAGTCAAATTCATGGTGAATGAGGCTCAACGGATTGTCAGCGGCTTGAACTTAAAAGCAGAAACCGCCGATCTGGCTCGGTATTAAGCATCATAGAGACTGTATTAATGAATGAGGACATTCAGAATTGAGTGGCCTTTTTTCATGTCGACTACTCATCGCCGATTTGAATGATCGTTCGTTCCTGGTGGCTACCTTCAAGCAGACTGGCAACGGTTTCTTGAATTTGATCGAGTGTAATCATTTTGGCGCGCGATTCGAGGTCAGGCAGTTTCCAGTCGGTTGCGAGTTTCTGCCAGAGTGCGGTTCGTTTTGCGATGGGGTACCAGGAAGAGTCAATGCCGTCGAGTGTCACACCCCGCAGGATGAACGGGAACACGGTTAGGTCAAGTTCCGTGCCACCAGCATTTCCGCAAGTGGCGACACAACCTTGATGTTCTATCGAACGGATGAGATGGCTCAAGAGGGAACCACCGACTGTATCAATGGCAGCCGGCCATTGGGTTTTGAGTAGTGGTTTACTGGAACCTATGTCGATGGCACCGCGATCAATGACCTGTTTCGCACCAAGCTCAATCAGACGATCATGCATCGATGCTTTGCCTGAGACGGCTGTTACCTGATAGCCGAGTCGATTCAGTAAGGAAATCGCGAAGGAACCGACGCCTCCCGATGCTCCAGTGACGAGGACGTTACCCGAATCAACGCTGATTTCATGCTGCAGGATGCTGCTGACGCACATGGCTGCGGTCAGACCAGCCGTACCTAGAATCATCGATTCTTTGAGCATGAGTTCTTCAGGCAGAGGGACAATCCATTCGGGTTGAACGCATATGAATTCAGACCAGCCTCCCCAGCGGTCTACGCCGAGTTCATAGCTAGTCACAACAACAGGCTGACCGACTGCAAACTGATCAGAGTCCGATTGCTCCACGATGCCAGCTGCATCAATTCCGGGGACATGAGGAAATTTTCTGACGACTCCCGGATGTCCGGTAGCCGCCAGTGCGTCTTTATAATTGATTGAGGAATAGACGACGCGAATCGTTACGCTACCGGAGGGTAGGCTGTCACTGGAGACTGATTCGACACAGGATGTGATGTCCTGTTGATCGTTTTTTTTAACTTGATAGCAGCGAAAGGATTTTTGCATGGTACGTTCGATCGTGAATGCAATGGTTTATGATTAAATGTGATGTTACCAGGGACCGTCGGGAGTTTCCATTTCCAGACAGCGCCAACAGTACCAACTGGCGACCGTACGGTAAGGTTGCCAGCGTTCGGCAATTTCAATACAGGTTTGCTTGTCGGGACGTGCCTTGAGGTCATAAATCATCTGAATGCCATTTTGGATTCCCAGATCATCGTGCGGGAAGATATCAGGGCGACAGAGACCAAACATCAAAAACATCTGTGCGGTCCAGTTACCGATTCCTTTGACTTGAATCAATTCCTCAGTGACTTCCGCATCAGACATGAGATGCATTTTGTGCAGACGCACATTGTTTTCCAATACCATTTCTGCGAGATGATGCACGTAGGTGGCTTTCTGGTTGGACAAACCGACTGATCGTAATTCCTCATGAGAAAGGCGAATGATTTTTTCTGCCGTCGGTTGCCCTTTTCCTGAGAGTGCCTGCAGACGTTTATAGATGGTGCGGGCTGCCGATGTCGAAATTTGTTGCGAGACAATCGAGCGCAGCAGTAATGCAAAACGATAGCGATACGGTTTGAGCGAGCAGGGGCCGATCGACTCAATCACCGTCTTCAGACGCGGGTCTGCTTTTTTCAAGTGCGTTGAGGCTTTTTTGAAAGTCGCTACGTGATCGTTCATTCTAAATTACCAGCGGGAGTGTGTGTGGCTAAATCCGAAATCATATCATGAGTGGCTGCTTCAACTGCCTGCTCCCATTCTGTTGGTGAGAATTTTTCTGAGTAGGGAGATTTACGGATCGCGAAGTTAATACCACGGGAACTGTTAATAATCGCTCCAAGCCCTCCCTCGTCAAAGGCCCCCGCCACATCACCGGCTCCTGCGCCCTGACTTCCATAACCGGGAACCAAAAGAGGTGTGTGTGGCATGAGAGCGCGGAGCTGGCTTAATTCTTCAGGATAAGTCGCACCGACGACGGCACCGATGGCACCATAATTACCTGCTCCCTTTGTCTTCAAGGCGAGTTCTTCGACGACCCCCGCGACACATTCATAAAGGTTTGTTCCATCCGTTTTTCGATCCTGAAACGTTCCTGCACCAGGATTACTGGTACGGACCAGCACATAGATTCCGGCCCCGCGTTCGGTGGCGACATTCACAAACGGTTCTAATGTGTCACTGCCGAGATAAGGATTGACGGTCAGACAGTCGGCAGCCCAGATGGCGCTCTCTGGGTTCTCTCCAGCGAGATAACCTCGGGCATACGCTTCCGCGGTTGAGCCGATGTCGCCTCGTTTGGCGTCACAAATGACGACTAATCCTGCACTGCGCGCTTTCTTGATAATTCGTTGCAGGGCCGCACAACCCGCGGGGCCCCATTCCTCGAAGAATGCCGCCTGTGGTTTCACTGCGGGAACCACAGGCGCGACAACATCGATGATGCGGAAACAGAATTCTTCAAACGCGCCAGCCACGATTTCTGCTTTCGTAGTATGTCGGGATTCTGCAGAACGGACAATTTCGGCGGGAAGCCAGTCAAAGCGGGGGTCAAGACCGACGAGTGCCGGTGTTTTTTTATTCTGGATGGCTGCATTTAATCGATCGGAAAAGTGGTGCATTTGCTAACTGCTTTCAGGATTTCGATTTAAGTGTCGGAGTAGCTTGAACGTGATTTCTGCGTTCAATCATACACGAATCAGCTCACAATGGAATGAAACCGGTTTTTGAATTGGGTTCGATGAGAGGGTTTTCCATTTTCCGTATAAAATCGAAAAGTTTTTTTCATATGTGGGAGTGAGAATCATCGGGACAAAAATGGTATTGACCAGATCTTTACCATGAACTAAGCTCCCGCTCCACAATTATCTCTCTCAACTCATATCTCAATTTCTCTTCAGGTTTTCTGCTTTGTCAGTTCTGGCAATGTTTGATCACTCAATTTATTTTCAGTCGTTCAACTGAAAAGGGCAGGTTTTACATTAATTCCTGGCCGTTTGATGATCGAATGCTGTCCGAAGAAGATTTCAGTAGAAAAGCTGCCATTCGAAAATGACTATTTCTCTCACTAACGGGGTAGTGCTGTGAAAAGCTCTGTCAACTTGTTCGTAATCGTACTCGTGGTAGCAGCCGGGATTTCCGGTTGTCAAAAACTCAATTTGAGTCCATCAGACTGGCTGCATCCTGCCAGCCTGCGCTCGCAGAGCCCTGATGAGGAAACCTCTGAGATAGAAGACTTTGTTGAGACCAAAGTGGAGACTCCCTTCATCGGAGATTACACACAAATTACCGGTAAAAACCTGATTGCCCTGGAAGGGGTTGGTCTGGTCACTGGATTGAAAGGGACAGGCGGTAATCCTCCTCCTTCGGTTCATCGTGAAGCATTACTTAGAGAAATGCGTCGTCGGAATGTGAAAAATCCAAACCACATCTTGCGAAGTCCTTCGACGGCACTCGTTATCGTGAAAGCATATTTACCTCCTTTGATTCGAAAAGGAGAAAAGTTTGATGTCGAAGTTTATCTGCCTGGAAATAGTGAAGCAACCAGTCTGGAAGGGGGCTGGTTAATGGAATCCTATCTGGCAGAACAGGCGATGATTCAAGGCCGTGGTCTTTTGAAAGGTCACATTCTTGCCAAGGCGCGGGGTTCTATTTTAATTCCTCCGATCTCAAATGAAGACCGTAAAAAAGCGGTCGCTGGGATCTTGCGCCGTGGTCGCATCCTCGCAGGGGGAGTATCGGTCACAGAAGACCGAAATCTGGCTTTATACCTGCGTAATGACTTCAAGAGTATTCGAAATGCCATGCGTATTGCCGATCGAATTGGAGGACGTTTTCACCACTTTGATCGATACGGAATTGAGGAACCTCTGGCCGAAGCGAAGACTGATAAAAAAGTGGTGCTGAAACTGAAACCTCGTTACAAGCACAATGATTCACGATATTTGCAAGTCGTACGAAAAATTGCATTTCGGGAAACGGACGTAGCACAACGGGTGCGGATGCAAAGGCTCACAGAAGAAATCAAAATTCCGGAGCTGTCGGAAAGAGCCGCGATTCAATTGGAAGCGATTGGTAAAAAATCGATTCCCATTCTCAAAGCTGCGTTAAAAAGCCCCTTGTTAGAAGTTCGTTTTCATGCGGCTGTCGCCTTGGCCTACCTGGATGATGGATCAGGCCTTAAAGATCTGGCAGAGGCTGCCAGAGAGGAACCTGCGTTTCGTGTGTATGCGTTAGCAGCAATGTCTGCTATTGATGAACCAGAGGCACACATTTATTTACGTGAATTGATGAGTATGACCAGCGCAGAAACCCGTTATGGCGCATTTCGCGCGCTCTGGACACTGGATAAAAATGATCCATTCATTCGCGGAGAAGACATGAATGGGCAATTCATGTTGCATGTTTTACAAACGGAATTAGAGACGCCGTCTCAAGACGATCCAAATCAAAAAGAGGGGGCTCCGAAGAATGGTGGTCCCATGGTTCATATCACTCATCGAAAACATCCCGAAGTCGTACTCTTTGGTTCTCAACAGGAGTTTCGAGTTCCTATCGCTGTACGAGCGGGTGACGTGTTAATTACAGGTGCTCCTGGTGTCGATCAATTGATTGTTAGTAAGTACGCTGTTGGTGAGAAAGACCAACGGAAGAAAGTATCTAAAAACATTGCCGTTGTGATTCGTACAGCAGTAGAAATGGGAGCTAGTTATCCCGATATTGCTCAAATGATCTTACAGGCGCATCAACAGGGGAATATCGAAGGGCAAGTCGAAATTGATGCTTTACCGGAAGGTGGTCGCCTCTATTATCGTCCCGTTGAAGAAAATGCTCTCATGGCTTTGAAGTCAGGTGAAATGAAATCTTCAAAATCTAAAAAGAAAAAGAGCGCCCGCGTAGGTAACGAGAATATGGTTCCCAACATATTTCATTCTGGAGCCCCTCGGAAAAAGACAAGCTCGAAATCATCTTCTGACTCTTCAGAAATAGGAGAAGTGACTTTGTCTGATTCACGAAAGTCCAAGTCTTCAGACGATGACGGAAAATTCATCAAACAGAGTGCATTTAAAGACTGGTTTCGGTATTTCAACAAATAATCTCTTTGAGAACTCAATTCAAGATCTGTTACTTTTGATTCCTGTTTGTCGATTCGAAGTCAGGCACCCATCGTCTGTTTTTACGTGTAAGGTTAAGTGATGCTGAAGTCATTGGAACTGTTCGGCTTTAAGAGTTTTGCCGACCGGACCATATTTGAATTTTCGGATGGCATCACTTGCGTTGTTGGTCCTAACGGGAGTGGTAAGAGCAATGTTGTAGATGGTATTAAGTGGGTTCTGGGAGACCAGAGTCCCAAAAGCCTGCGCGGCAAGGACATGACCGATGTCATCTTTAATGGTTCAAAAGGTCGTAAGGCGAATGCCTATGCGGAAGCCACTTTGACCTTTCACAACCAAGATGGTTTTCTGGATATTGATGCGCAGGAAGTGCATATCGGCCGCAGGTTATGGAAAAACGGCGATTCAGAATATCTGCTTAATCGAAATCCGGTACGACTCAAAGATATCCGTGATTTATTCATGGGGACCGGTGCGGCGACGTCTGCTTACAGTATTATTGAACAGGGGCGTGTTGATCAGATTTTACAAGCAAACGCGGCAACGCGCCGTGTTGTATTTGAAGAAGCTGCCGGCATCAGTCGCTATAAATCGAGAAAGATTGACGCTGAACGAAAGTTGGAACGAGTTGGCCAGAATATACTCAGGCTCACAGATATTGTCGATGAGGTAGAAGCACAGCTGAACTCAACTCGAAGCCAGGCTTCAAAAGCAGCGAAATACCGCGAAGCTTCCACCGAGCTTCGCAAGTTATGGATGGGGATGGCAGCAGATGACTGGCGACACCTGACTACAAAGCAATCTTCCATTCAGGAAAGAATCGATGAGAATCAAAAACGTCTCGATGAACTGAACGTCGAATATCAAACGTACGAAGACAAACTGTCTGCGATAGATTTAGAGATTGCAGAAATTGAAGATCAAGTAAGAACGGTTGAGAAAAAACTTGCTTCACATCGAGAAGGGATTGCAGGAAATCAAACATCGATAGAACACCAACTCGAACGTAAACAGGAATTTGAAGCCGAAATAATTCGGTTACGTAAACAGAGAATCCTGATGGCGAAAAGAACATCGGAGATTCAAAATGATCTGGAAGCCGTTACGAATGAAAAAAACAAGTCTGAATCTGAGTTTCAGCTTCAACGTCAGAATCTGGAAGAAATTCATGCAAAAATCATAGCTGTGACCGAAGAATTGGATGCGGCCAATGAACAAGTTCAACAAAAACAACAGCTTGTTCATGAGCTGACCAAGCAGTCTCTGGCTTTGGATAACAAACTCTTTTCTGTAAAGACACAACTGGAGACATTCAATACTTCAAGCCTGAAGTCAAATGAGAAACGCTTGCAACTGGAAGCCAAAATTCAGGAAGCACAATCTGAGGTTGAGCAATGCGAGGTTCAATTTCGAATTGCTGGAGAAAAAGTCGCTGAGTTTGCACAATGCCTGTCAGAAGTAGATGAAAAACAACAGTCTTTCTTAAGCGAGCAAGATCAAAAAACACAACAACTCTCAGATCTTCGTGAAAAGCGTAGTGCGTATCAGGCACGCAGGAGTGTCTTAGAAGACCTTGAACGTCGGCAAGAGGGAATCAGTATCGGTGTCAAGGAAATTTTGAATCGTGCACAGACTTCAAACCATTCGCCGTGGAACACGATTCTTGGCAGCGTTGCTGATCTTTTGGATGTAGATTTGGAACAAGCGGCTCTCTTGGAAGTTGCCTTGGGAATTCGGTCTCAATTATTAGTGATCAAAGAGTTTGAGCCACTCTACCAGTTTTTGAAAGAAGGGAAATATTCTATTTCTGGCCGGGTTGGGTTTATTACCCAGCCTTCTCTAAAAAATGAGAATGATCAGCCAATGTCAGCTGTGAATGGGTTTTCTATAGAAGGAAATGCCACAAATACCGAGTCTTTTCATACGGAACCAAATCAGTTCATTTCAGATTTATCATCACATCGTGGTGTGATTTATCGTGCCGATCAGTTAGTTAATCTCACAGAAGAAAACAAATTACTTGCCCAGATACTGTTGGCTGATACGTGGATTGTTGACTCATTAGAAACAGCGGTAAATCTGTCACGAACTGAAGGGCACAATTGCCGGTTTGTCACACTTCAAGGTGAATTGATCGAAGAAAATCAATCTGTTTTTGTTGGCGCAGTACGTAGCGAGTCGGCGCTATTCACTCGTAGGAGCGAATTGCGAAAACTGAAAAACGATTTGATTCGAATTGATCGGACGCTAAGCGATAATGAGTCTGCTCTCAAAAAATTAGATGAGTTACTGTCGACCGTTGATTCAGAACGAAGTTCCTGGCAAGAAAAAATGCAAGAAGCGTCAGAAACGCTCTCTACGGAAAAGGCGGCGAAAGCAGCAGCCACACATAATCTGGCGCAGTTAAACGAGGAGTTAATGACTGTTCGAAATGATCTGGAAGACCTGAAAAGCCACACTCTGAAGTTACATTCCGAATCAGAAGCAGTGTTATTTGAGAAGCAAACGACAGAAGAAAAACTGGAAAATTTGAACTCATTGATTCAGCAGGATGAATCCCTTTTACTAAATAAGCAGTGCGAAGTTCAGGAGCTCAAAGAACAGCAAAATTCAAGACAGTTGGAATTAGCAACGCATGAAGAACGGTTAACCGGGTTGGAGCAACGTTTTGGTCGTTTAAGGTTGGAGTTTGAACAACGACAACAACAACAGGAAGAATCCAATCGTCGTTATGAATTATCACTGGAAAAAAACTCACAAATTAAACTGCATATTTTAAATACTCGTGCTAATTTGGATGAACAGTTTTTATTACAGGATGTATTACAAGAGCAGGCGAGTAATCTCATCTCACTACGTGAGCAAAAACGACAACTCAAAAAGCAGTTAAGTTCTGAAGAAGCAACAGTTCGCAAAGAGCGGCGTGAACTGAGTGAAAAGAAACACGAAGAAGAAATCAAGACCCGAGATATCGAACATCAAATCAGTTCTCTAAGTGACCGAATCGAAGAAGAATATCAACTCTCATTAGAAGAGATCGTTACTTCGGGAGAGTCAGTTCTAAAGCAATACCTGGAAGAGGAAACCGAGAAAAATACAAAGCAGAGTGATTCTATACCCGAACTTGACAATCAGTCTGAACCTCTTGCTTTGCAAAGTGAGGTCGAGCAACAGTCGAGTGCTGATGAAATCAATGAACAGGTCGAGATTGAACTCGTTGAACAGGAGAGAGAATCTATTCAACTCGGTTTTAATATCGATCTCTATCTCGAAATTCGACCGGAAATCGAAACGCAGGTTAATCGTCTCCGACGCAAAATAAAAATGATGGGTAGTATTAACTCAGATAGCCTTAAAGATCTGGATGAACTGGAATGCCGTTTTGACTACATGAAGTCACAGCTGGATGATTTGGACGAAGCAAAGTCTTCTTTAGAAGAAATTATTCGTCGAATCAATGCGGAAAGCAGGCGTTTATTCGTAGATACTTTTGAAGTAATTCGTGTCCATTTTCAAGAAATCTTTCGCAAGCTGTTTGGAGGAGGCGAAGCCGATATCATTCTGGAAGATCCGGAAGATATTCTGGAGTGTGGAATTGAAATCGTAGCTCGCCCTCCGGGAAAAGAGTTACGAGGGTTGACATTGCTGAGTGGTGGTGAAAAAACATTAACGGCAGTCGCGCTTTTAATGTCGATTTTCCGTAGTCGTCCCAGTCCATTCTGTATTTTGGACGAAGTGGACGCTGCTTTGGATGAAGCGAATGTCGAGCGTTATGCCGGGCTGATTGACGACTTCAAAGAAACAACGCAGTTCATTATGATCACGCATAATAAGCGGTCTATGACTGTTGGAAATGTTCTCTATGGAGTTACAATGGAGCAATCGGGAGTTTCCAAGCGGATGTCAGTACGATTTGACGACATCACTGAAGATGGAAACTTCAAGCAGTCAAATTCGTCTGATAGTGATTCAGAGGCGGCTTGAGGAACGTAAATCTGAAAGCCTGCCTGTCGTTGGAAGACCGAATTTTCACCAGAGATTCAGTTGAGGTTTCGATGTCTGATTTTACCCATTTCGATGAAGATGGTGCCAGCCGGATGGTAGACGTCGGTGCCAAAGCAATCACCGCTCGTATGGCTGTTGCAGAATCCTTTGTCACAATGAAACCTGAAACACAAAAGCGTATTTTGGACCGACGGGTTTCTAAAGGAGATGTGCTGGAAATTGCCCGGATTGCAGGAATTATGGCAACTAAAAAAACGGCAGACCTGATTCCTTTGTGTCACCCCCTGAGTATTAACAGTGTGTGTCTTGATTTTGAAGCTCTGAATGAAACAACAATTCGTATTGAATCCACTGTGAAAATTGATGGTAAAACCGGTGTGGAAATGGAAGCATTGACCGCAGTCAGCGTGGCGGCATTAACAGTTTACGATATGTGCAAAGCCATCGATCGTGCCATGAGCTTGGGCCCCACTCAACTTGTTGAAAAATCAGGTGGAAAAAGCGGTCACTATATCAGGAAAAAAGGCTGATTTTCTGGGGCCATACAGGTCTGGTTTCCTCTATTTAATATGGATACCAGCTGATTTGTTCCCAGAATTCAAGAAAGATTGATTTCGACTTATGAAATCATACAGGTGGCGCCCTGTTTGCATTCCTATCTGCCGGTAGAATGCTTACAATGACTCGGCTTAGTGATCTGATCTTACAGTTCATATGTTCCGTGTTTTTTAAAAATAACCGAGTTCCAGTTTAAAGCTGGGATATCGATTCGAGATTGTGGTGAGGCTGTAATGGGGGACCATCTTACGACGCATGACCTGTTGGCACGTGTCGAAGAATTAATAGGCGATGAGCTGGAACAGGCAGAACGCGTTTTTTTAAACGAAGTCAATTCGAAGCACCCCTATGTCCATGATGTTTTACAGCACATTACTCGTTTTCAGGGAAAGCGACTACGCCCGATTTTGTTGCTGCTTTCTGCTGCCGCTTCAGGGGGAATCAAAGAGAGCCACTTTGTACTTGCCTCTGTAGTAGAAATGATTCATTTGGCAACTCTGGTGCATGATGATGTACTGGACGACGCATTGATCCGCCGTCATGTCGCAACTGTCAATGCGCGTTGGAACAATGAGACGAGCGTACTGGTCGGTGATTTTCTCTTCACACACGCGTTTCACCTTACTGCCAGCCTGGGAGATGCTCGTGCGTGTCGTTTGATTGGTCGAGCTACCAATCTGGTTTGTGAAGGCGAATTAGCGCAGATTTACGAACGTGGCAACCTGGATCTTTCAGAATCGCAATATTTGGAAATCATCAATGGGAAAACGGCCGAGCTTTGTGCGATTAGTACTCAACTAGGAGCCATGTATTCTGACGCCGATGAAAAAATGATTCAGGCAATGGATGACTACGGTCGTGCGTTAGGAGTTGCTTTCCAGATCACCGATGATTTACTGGATTTACTCGGTACGGAAGAACAAATGGGCAAGTCTCTCGGGTCGGATTTACAAAAGGAAAAACTCACGCTTCCCTTAATTCGGCTCCTGAGTCAAAGTCGTCAAGAGGATCAAATTGCAATTCAGGAAATTCTCTCTCAACCAGATCAACAAACTAAATCAAAGCTCGATCAATTTATTAAAAATAGTGATGCCATCGAGTATGCAGCAAATCGTGCCCGCGATTTCGCAATCAAGGCCAGGGAATCTCTCAAAGGGTGTCCCCCTTCACAAGCCAAACAGATTCTTGAAGAACTAACAGAATTTGCTATCCAGAGATCGATTTAATATCATCGAAGTAACTACACTTCAGGATCGACTTGATCGCTGGTGAACAGCAGGGTGTTATTAAGAGAACAGCTTTATTATGAATCGGATTAAGAGGCTAGAGAACATTGTTTAGCAATCCAATATTTATTCGGGAAGCATTGACTTCTCCTCGCCAGCTTCGTCATTACCTGATTCGTTCTGGATATGTCGCAGCCGTGTTCATCTTGATTTTCACAGCGGGTCAAACGATCTTGGGAACTCAGCAAATTCAAACCGTTACTATTGGAGAATTTGCGCGCCTGGGAAATTTGATTTTCCAAATAATCGCATTTCTCCAATTACTACTCGTTCTGTTTTTTACGCTATTATTTTCGGCAGGAAGTATTGCGCAGGAAAAAGACCGCGGCACACTCATTCTATTGTTAATGACTGAGCTCAAAGACCGTGAGCTTGTGAGTGGAAAAATCCAGTCCAGTCTGCTCATTGTTTATGTGTTGCTTGCTGCCTCTATACCGGTCTGTATTTTCTTGTATTTGATGGGAGGGGTTGAGTTATCACAGATCATCTGGATGGAACTGTTATGTTTGATGACTGTTTTTGCGACCGGTAGTTGGGCTGGATTGGTAGCATTTTGGAGAGAAAAAACATTCCAGACCTTGGCAATCAGTGTGTTAGGCATGGTCGTTTTTTTGGGAGTCGTGGAACTGGTCGTCAGTTTGATTGGTCCGCAATTTGGAGGACGCGCCTGGATTGCCGGATTGAACCCATTTCGTTCTCTCTATGAAATCTTGAACCCTCTTTCTCTCAATTCTGGATTGCAAGTGATCACAGTCAGTGCCTGGCCATCATTCGTCAGTTTATTTGTGTTGGGTATTGCTCTGAAGGCTTATACAATTCTTCGTTTGCGTGTTTGGAACCCTTCACGTTCGGTGTATAAGTCAACGGCTAAGGAGGAGACGGAAGAAGCAGTCATCATAAAAGAAAAGTCGCGTTCCATCTGGTCAAATCCAGTGATTTGGCGGGAAATCATGACGAAAGCTTATGGTAGAAAAGTTTTCGTGATTAAATTGGCATATGTTCTTCTCGCTGGATTCACTCTCTGGTCTGCCTCAACTTCGAATGCTGCTGCGGAGGGAGTTCTCTATTTGGGCGTGATTCCTCCACAGGGACTTGCTTTTGCTGGGATTGCCTGGTTGAGCCTGATGCTCATGAATACTCAGGCGGTCACCTCGATTACTTCAGAAAAAGACAGTAAGACATTAGAACTGTTATTGGTTACGGATATCTCTGCCAAAGAGTTTGTGTTAGGGAAGTTAGGTGGGATTTTCTATAACAGTAAAGAAATTATCTTCATTCCAACACTCATTTTATTATATCTGGTCTTTCAAGGCGTTTTTTCGTTGGAAGGATTTCTATGCACGCTCCTGGGCTTTTTCGCGTTGATGGTTTTTGCGATTGTACTTGGTTTACATATGGGGCTTACTTATGATAATAGCCGTTCTGCTATCGGCGGTAGTTTGGGGACTCTGTTTTTCCTATTTGTTGGAATCGCTATTTTTATGATTCTCCTGGTTCAAGCGCGTTCTTCATTTGCTCTACAGCTTCAGAGTTTTTTGGTCTTTATCGTGGTTGGAAGTGCGGCGTTGCATTCCGTTATGACTCATAGAAACCCATCCCACGCATTAGCGATTTCAGCCTGGCTGCTTCCCTTCCTGACTTTTTATGCGATTACTTCATTTTTACTGGGGGGGACTCTGGGAGTTCTGATCACGATTCTATTTGCGTACGGGCTTCCCGTTCTTTCCATGTATATTCCGGCAGTTTCTGAATTTGATGTTGCCTTGGGAAAAACCACTTTTGATAAGGGTTAGAGTGGTCACTCCTGAATCATGATGATCGCATTTATTGATACCGTCGCAATCTGGTTTCCAGGATCATTAGCGTTATTCGCTTTGATATGTGCTTCCGGTTTTTTTTCTGGGAGTGAGACGGCGATCTTTTATCTTTCGCGAGATGAACTCAGACAGTTCAGCAGAGGTAAGCCTAGTGAGCAGATTGTCGCGACATTGGCCTCTGATGCAGACCGGTTATTGACAGCTGTCCTGTTTTGGAATCTATTGATCAATCTGTCATATTTTGCGGTCGCAGGTGTGATTGCCAAAAGGCTGGCCGATGCTGGAATGACGGCAGCCGCAGGTTTTTTCAGCGTGGGCAGTCTACTGGCAATTATTCTGTTTGGTGAAGTGCTTCCCAAAAGCCTTTCGATTGTCTTTCGTAAAAGAATTGCAGTCAGCGTAAGCTGGCCTTTAGCCATTTCAGTTCGACTACTCGACCCAGTAATTCCCTTATTACAAAATATTAGCAAATTAGTGCGGCGAACCTTTTGGCCAAAAATCGAGAAAGAGCCCTATTTACATTCTGACGATTTGGAACGTGCCGTGGATGCTTCAGGAGCCAGCGAAGAAGTGATCCGCCATGAACGACAAATTCTGCACAACATTTTAGATCTTTCAGAAATGTTAGTAGAAGAAGCGATGCGTCCCAGAGGAACCTATTTCACGTTTAATGCCCCTCTGAAACTGGATGACTTGAGGAAAATTACACCCAATACAGATTACATTATTTTACGAAAAAGCGAGAACGATTCGGATGAAATTGATCGCATTATTTCTCTTTCCGACTTATCTTCGTTTACAGAAAAGACGCTGAATCAGAATTCACAAAAGATCATACATGTGCCCTGGTGTGCAAATCTTTCTGATGTCTTTTCAAGATTTCAGACGGAAAACTGTCGCTTTGCTTCAGTCGTTGATGAATACGGAGAGACGATTGGCATCGTGACTTTCGAAGATATTATTGACACGATTGTCTCACCAGAACCAAGCCGGGCAAAACGAATTTTGCAACGTGAGCCAGTTCGTGAAGTGCAACCGGGGGTTTTTCATATCGAGGGAATCACAACGCTGCGCTACCTTTGTCGTAAATTACAACAGGATTACGAAATCGCTGACGATGGATTATTAACGGTTGCTGGAATGTTTCATGAGAAACTGGAACGCATTCCGGAGGTTGGAGATCTTTGTGATTGGCAGGGGTTCCAGTTGGAAGTGATTGAAGTTCGTAAACTGGGGCATTTGATTGCCGAACTCAAAGAGGCAGAGCCAGTCAATGAAAATATAGTAGAAGAGTAGTGTTGTTTTATTTTCGGTGTTGAGTGAGCAGGGGATTCAATAGACTCTCCGCAGTCTCAAACACTTTCATGTTGGCCACGGCCTCATGTTTGGGCTGTGGTAGATCGATAATTCCACTCTTGAGCAATTGGTTGCTTTCTCCCGCTTCGCTTTCAATACCAGCGGCAACATTGCCTGCAATTTGTTCCATGCGCTGACCGATACGATCAATGCCTGATAAAGCAGTATGCATCGCAGATGTGACAGAAGAAATTGCCATCAAGGCACTCCGGGTTTTTGACAGCTTCAGATAGAATCGAATTAAGCTGATCTATAGAGAAGATTCCAACTATTACCAGCCTTCTTCCTTATATATAGCTTTTCATCGGAAGCTTGACGGCAGGCAAACAGGTAAGAGCGAATCAAAAGGAAGAAGGCCTCAAATTCGGTAAGTTGAGAGAGGTTATCCCGTATATTCTGGAAATAACAATAAAACCGATTTTACTTTTTCCACATGCCGGACCATAAATAAAAGGCGATGAAGGGCACACTGATTGTCGCTAACATAAAATTCCAAGGCCATGTTTGCGGGAAAACATTATTTTTCAAAACAAATTGGTCGATTAAGATCGCACCACAAAAGGCCCAGCCACAAAAAATGAACGCTAGCTGTTTCTTCTCTTTTAGTTCTTCCGGAGATAATTCAGGCTTGCCTCGAGAGGGCTTAGACGGTTTCGTTTTTTTCTCTGGCTTTGGTTTTGAAGAAGATTTCTTCACTGGTTCATCGACAGAGTCCGCTTTGGTTTCCTGATTTCTGTCATCTACTTGCGCTGCCGCTGCATAATATTCAGCAATTCCCTGGCTGATTGATCGAGGAGTCGCCAAAACCCAGCGAGATGGAACCTGGTACCGTAAACGCAGTTCGTCTTCTAAGTCATGCGTAGGCTGATCAGCACAGGCTACCAGTAAGACATCGTCGTCAATGAATAATGGCAGAATGGTATTTCGTTTTGCGACCTGTTGTGGTAACTGATCCAGAATTGTTTCGTCAGGAATGGTTTCTTCTAAATCAATATAAGGTACGCCTTGTGAACGTGCGAGTGCCTGTGTTGCCACTTCTGCATTGACAAAGCGCATTTGGACAGCCGCATCACGAACTGACAAACCACGTTTCTCTGCAAATTCGACTAACTCATTCGCTTGCGCTTTATCGATGTGGCCTTGTTCTACGAGGATCTTTTCAACCAGTAGAGGGCCCGTTGATTCCTCCTCATCAAATTCACGTCCCAGACTTTCGTCATACTCTCTTTTGCGTTCCGGGTCTGTCAGACAGAGCATGGCCTTGGCTAGCTCATTCAGCAATTCTTGAGATTCGTTTGAATATTTTCCTGAAGCATATTTTCGTACGTGCGAATTTAACTTTTTATAGTGTGCACGAATTTTTTCTTCATCATCTTCAAATTTGACTAATCGCAGTAAATCATAATGATGTGGAGGTCGGTCCCCTTCTGGTATGCCCAGCCAATCCTTATAAACATCAATTGCCACCTGAGAGAACTCCTTGCTCTTGGATCAAGAACTATTTTATAGAACAACCAACAAATCCTGATGTCTTTTTTTAGATGCGATCAATCGCCAATCAATGTGGTATTATTCGACCATGTAGTCTTTGGCCAGAATTTCGAATCGGTCAACGCCTTCTTTATCCAGTCCGGAATCTCGAACAATTTCGGTGGCAGCTTCGTTATTCCCCGTCAGTTCCCTAGCTGAGGCATGAATTCGTCCATTGGCATCATATCGATACGTCACTTCCACAGGAGATCCCTTGGGAAGATTAGCGGGCAGATTTAAGATACGGAAATCGCCAATAGTAGAACAGGCATCAGGATCACTGGCATCTCCTTCGAGAATGACGACATGAATCCGTTGCTGATTTTCTGATGTCGTTACGAATTTCTGGCTGACACTTGTGGGAATCTCGGTATTGCGTTTAATCATTATATGATTGATTTTACGAGTCCGATCGTTGGGATCTGTAATTTTTACGCCCAGTGAATGTGAGTTAACATCAGCCGTGCTGACATTGCGCAATCGTTTAATAACCGTTTGTGCCATGCGGCTCTCACCACCGGTTGCCCGCGCTTCAAGAATTGCAGCGTGTATCGCTGCACCCTGAGCAACGGCTTCTTCCGGGTTCATACTGCGTGAAGGCTCTCTACCACACACATTTTTCAACATTTCTTCCACAACAGGCATCAGTGTAGAACCACCCACAAGCACAACATCGTCCAGTTGTCCTTTTTCAACTCCCGCCTGTTGCATCACCAGCTCCGTAGTGTCACGGGTTCTCTGTAGCAAATCTGCTGTCATCCGTTCAAAGTCACCACGCGTTAATGCAACCGTTAAAGTGTTGCCTTTGTGATAAATCGATACAGGAGTTTGCGCTTTTTGGCTTAATTCACGTTTTGCGTCTTCACATTCCTGGACACAGGTCCGCATCGTAACCGGATCTTCTCGAGGGTCACTGTCAAATTTCTTTTTGAACTGCTCAGCGACATGATCAACAATGCGCTGGCTCCAATCGAGCCCCCCGAGCATCACATCACCATCAGTTGCCAGAACACGGAATTGAGTTGGTGAGTAACGCACAATTGTCACATCAAACGTACCACCACCCAAGTCATACACCAGAATAGTTCGCTCACCCGATGGCATCGCATCGGGATTTCCTAATTCATCTCGTTTCCACGCATAAGCCAGTGTTGCCGCAGTAGGCTCATTGATAATATCAATCACGTTCAAGCCAGCAATTCGTCCAGCGTCCTGAGTTGCTTTACGTCGAACATCGTTAAAGTAATAGGGAACTGTGATGACAGCATTAGCGATCGGGCCGATTTCTTTCTCTGCATCCTGCTTCATCTTCTTCAGAATCAAGGCAGAAAGAAACTCAGCTGTCAGCTTCTTTTCCTGGTAGACGACATAAAAGTTATCATCTCCCATATGCCTTTTAACAGCTTCGATAATGCGGGATGGGTCATCTTCAATAGCGGTTCGTTCAAATGAAGGACCAACCACAACACGGCCTTCCTCGCCCAGCAAAACCACAGAAGGCGTAATCGATCGTCCATCGGTGTTTTTTAAGGAGATGGGCTGCCCTTCACTGTCAAGTTGGGCAATGGCTGAATACGTCGTTCCCAAATCAACGCCAACAGTAAGACCTTCAACAAACTTCATAGTATTACCTTAATTTCATTGACCTAGCAGGTTCATCATGGATCAGGACACGAGAGCGGAACAGAGGAAATCAGTAAAAAAGACAGGAGAATTCCTTTCCATTTCACGTGACTCCAAAATTAAACTTCGGATTACCGACTCATTGGTAACCGGCTTAATTCACCTATTCTGCCACTGATGTGATGGGGAATCAAGGACTTGGTTGGTGGGAAACTGAAAACTGACAAAGTCTTAATGATTTCAGCCTTCTTGAAGTGGTTCTATTCTGGGCATAAATTCAGTGTCGCATGGGGGCATTATATTCAGAACAATTGCTACATTCTTACTAAACTTAGTAAGAGATAAGAGGCCATAATGGTTTAAAACGTGCTTAGCCAAATAAAATAGCTTGGCGTTCTGATCCCTGCTTTTGAGGGCTTCATTGCTTCAGTAGCCAGAAATCGTGTGAGGGTTGGCTCTCAGACTATTTCACTCTACAATCTTATGCCATTATGAGAGTTTTGTTTCTCAGCAAAACCTAGTTCTGTTTTATGCCAACTCAACTGAGCTGGGGTAAATGACAGGTAAATACATGCTTATTGCGTTTTATCTGTTTTGAATGGAAGAGTTGACGAATTTCAGTCTATAAACACAAACCAAAACAAGTTCAGCAAATTTTAAACCGGAAATAACCCTCGGATGAATCAACCATCTCCAACAATAGATGTCCAAGAGGCAATCAAAACGACTCATGCTGCTGTTGCCGAAAAACAGCTTTCTGAGTCTGCTTTTACAAACTTACAACGCTGGCTTACTGAACCTCAGTATGCTTCTTATTTGCCATCCCTTCTCAGGCTGATTGAAGCAGAAGACTTTGGTACTTTGGATACTTACTTTTGGGAAGTGATTCCGTTTGGGACCGGAGGCCGACGTGGATTGATGAGCGATCTGGGCTCAGCCACGATAAACGAAAGAACCATCGCTGAATCGGCTCACGGGTTGGCGGCTTACTTCAAGAATTATTCGGGTTCCGATACGGGTAACGCAGCCATTGCTCATGATTCTCGTATCAACTCAGAACGATTTGCTCGAATCGCTGCGAGTGTGATCGCAGCCCATGGTTTGACAGTTCACTTTTTCAAAACACCTCGTTCTACACCAGAGCTTTCGTTTGCGGTCAGACACCTCAGCTGTGATGTCGGGGCGATGATTACCGCATCGCATAATCCCCCTTCTGATAATGGATTTAAAGCTTACTGGTCAACAGGAGCACAAGTTCTACCCCCACACGATCAAGGTATTATTGATGAAGTGTATCAAGCGACCAAAATCCCGATCATTGACTTCGATCAAGCCGTGGAGCAAGGTTTAATCAAGATTATTGATGAAGATGTTGCCAGCGAATATCGAAACGCCGTGATTTCACACAGTCACTCGACTTCGAGAGACCTTCAAGGGCTATTTACTCCGCTGCATGGAGTGGGGGAAACGTCTGTATTTCAGGTGTTACAACAGGCAGGCTTTGAAAAAATTACGCGCTTTGAGTCCCAGTGCGAGCAAAACGGCAATTTTCCCAATGTTCCCGACCAATTGCCTAACCCGGAACGGACTGAGGTCTATCAACCGGCGATCGAACTAGCCGGACAAATCGATTCAGAAATCATTCTAGCCAGTGACCCCGATGCCGATCGGTTGGGAGTATGTGCTAAAAATAATGCTGGGGAATTCATTCATCTGACGGGAAATCAAATCGGTGCTTTACTGGCCGATTATATTCTCCGAAAGCGTCAGGAAAAACAAACACTCACACCTGAGCATTTTGTCGTAGAAACAATCGTCACGACCCCCTTAATTGCGGCCATTACACGAAAAGCAAATGTTCGTATCATCAATAACCTGCTGGTTGGATTTAAGTACATTGCCCAAACGATGGATGAAGAAGGTCCAGAGGGATTCGTCTTTGGTACGGAAGAGTCTCTGGGATATCTGGCTGGGGAGTATTGCAGGGACAAAGATGCAGCGATCGCGGCACTTTGGGTTTGCGAGCTGCTGGCAGAATTGAAAAGCAAGTCAAAGACTTTATTTGACCGCCTGGATGAGCTGTATATTGAACATGGATACCATCTGGAAGGACAGGTTTCGAAGACATGTAAAGGATCAGAGGGAAATCAACAAATCAAAGAATTGATGAAAGCATTTCGGCAGACTCCTCCGCAAAAACTGGGAAATCTTACATTTACTCGTGTAAGAGACTATCAAAACCTTGAAATTCGCTCATTGCCGGAAAATACCCCCTCTGAGACCTTTTCTAAACCAGAGGGAAATGTTCTGATGTTTGAAGCGAAAGGCGAAGGATTGCCTCTAACTGTACAACTGGGTGTGCGCCCTTCGGGTACGGAGCCTAAGATTAAATTCTATTATTTTGCACAGGTAGAGGTGTCGGATCCTGATCAGCTCGCAAAAACAAAAAGCGAGGCTTTATCAACCATTGAATCTTTTAAAGAGGCTTTGATGGGCTGGATCGACAAGACTCTGGAAACTAGTTAGTAAATTTACCAGATACTATCGAAGGAATTTTTTCGGCCGAATCACTATTCTTAGATTGTGACGAGTCGAGATGAAACTAAAATGATAAATATGGTTGATTTCGTTGTATGAGAACGAGATTAGTCAGTTTTCCTCACAGAAATAATCATCAAGTGAAAGCAGCAATGCACTCTGACCAACTCAAAGTTGAGCAGTTTTATATCTGTCTGCTCCCACCTACCTCTATATCATCAGTGATAACAATTGAATCTAGTATTATCAGTTTTCAGGCAACATCATGACGAAACAGCGTATCGGGATTTGGATCATTGGAGCATGGGGTGGTGTCTCAACAACCGCCGCCGTTGGTTTATCAGCACTTCAGAAAGGTACAACAGGTGCGAGTGGGCTCGTCTCAGAAAACCCTTTTTTTGAGAAGTTGAATTTGGCAAAATGGGATCAGTTTGTCATTGGCGGTCATGAAATTCGTGACACATCTTTTGTTGACGCTGCCAAACATTTCAGCGAAACATCCGGTGTATTTCATCCTGCTTTATTGCAGTCAGTCGAATCAGAATTGAAGGCATTCGATCAAAATGTAAAACCAGGAACACTCATCCATGTCGGGGATACGATTAGATCCCTGGCCGGTAATTCGGTGAAACAGTACGATCAGGAAACTTTGCAAGACACGATTTCACGTTTGTCAGCTGATATTTCTGAATTCCAGCAAAAGCACGATCTGGCACATGTCATTGTTGTCAATCTGGCTTCGACAGAACCTCCCGTCGAGGAGTCTGCAAAGACACTCAGTCTGGATGAATTAAAACAAGCACTGGCGTCGGCAGAAACGTCTCCGGTTCCCGCCAGCACGCTTTATGCCATCGCTGCGATGCATGCTGGCTGTTCACATATCAACTTCACACCTTCAGCAGGCACCGACTTGCCAGCTTTGGTTGAATTGGCTGAAGAGAAGAATGTGTTGCATGCGGGACGCGATGGAAAGACGGGAGAAACATTGATGAAAAGTGTTCTCGCGCCGATGTTTGCACACCGTAATTTGAACGTGATGAGTTGGGTGGGGCACAATATTTTCGGAAATCTGGATGGCAAAGTCCTTGATGATCCAGTCAATAAATCAAACAAAGTTCACTCCAAAGATCATCTATTGACAGAAATTCTTGGTTATAAACCACAGACACTGGTGTCGATTGAATATATCGAATCCATGGGAGACTGGAAAACTGCCTGGGATCATATTCACTTTCAAGGATTCCTGGATACTAAAATGTCGCTGCAATTTACCTGGCAAGGAACAGATTCAATTCTCGCAGCGCCTTTAGTGCTCGATTTAGTACGGTTTACTGAGCGTGAATGGCGTCGCGGAGATCGATCTGGGGTCATGTCACATTTAAGTTCGTTCTTTAAAAGCCCCATGCAGGCAACCACACCAGAATTCGAACGTCAATACCAGCAACTTGAGGAATGGGCTAACAAAGTTTCCGAAGAATCTCAATCATCATGAAAAAGTGGCTTACGTATTTTCAACTGATGCGGCTACCCGCTGTATTTACAGCGATGTCCGATATTCTTCTTGGCTACCTACTGACACATAACTCATTTGAGCTTCCCATTCAATTTGCCTTGTTGGTTGTCGCTTCAGCCAGCTTGTATCTGTCAGGTATGGTCTTCAACGATGTGTTCGATCGCAAAGTCGATACAGAAGAAAGACCTTCACGCCCTATTCCTTCTGGACGGATTTCGACACAGCATGCGGCAGTTCTGGGAGGGTTGCTGATGTTGGCGGGGGTCGGAGCTGCACAGACGGTAGGGAAACAGAGCCTGATTGTTGCCAGCCTGTTGGTTGTCGCCATTCTGGGCTACGATAGCATATTGAAACGAACAATCCTCGGTCCACTCGTGATGGGACTTTGTCGATTTCTAAATGTCATGTTAGGCGCCAGTGCTGTTGCGCGAGAGATTAATCTCTGGGTCAAACCTCAATTGCGAATCGCCGCCATTTTAGGATTATACGTTGTCGGCCTTACCTGGTTTGCAAGAATGGAAGCAAAAAACAGTCATCGCGGGCACTTGCTCGGTGGTACACTGGTTATTAATTCGGGGCTGGCAGCACTGGTGTGGATGATTGCAACTTATCCCTGGCCACGTGAACTTAATTTGACAATGCTACTGACAGCGGTGGGAGTGGTTGTGTTGACAATCAATCGTCGTCTGATACAAGCAATATTGAGTCCAGTTCCTCAAAATGTTCAAATCGCTGTCAAGACGATGCTCTATTCTTACGTGATGTTGAACGCAATCATTGTTTTTGTCTGGACTGCCAATCCACAGTACGCAATTCTCACGGCTGCATTGCTGATTCCTACGATCGTACTTTCTCGATGGATGTCAGTCACTTAGCCCGACTGCCAGTGAATTACATGGCAGGTTGAAAGCCCATAACCTGATAGCGTGCTAGTTCCAATGTGTCCGCGAGCTTGATAGCGCTGATCGCTTCGTATGAAAGCATGACTTTTCGTGCGCCGAGAGAGTCTGGCTTATCGCGTTCAAATAACACAATTCCACTTGAAAGTAAAAAATTCTGAAAAGGAATCGATTCTTGGAACGTAGTCACAACGATTCCCTGTTTGGGGATACTTTCCGGCCAATTCTCCAATATGGAACGCCAACCTTCTGCACTTTGCATTTGATCTCTCTTTAATTTGTGGTTGATGATAGAACAGCTTCTCAACGCGAAAGATAAGGTTTCGTCATTAATTGAGCAAGAGGAACCTTTAAAGAACTTGAGTGTCTTTAGTTTTTAGAGAGAGCCTGTATGATTCAACAGCATGCGCCGTGCATGTGTTTTGACATGGATGAGACTTTTTCAGAAAATCATTTTCCTTGAACGACAAACTTAAAACAGCGGCATTACCATTTGGCGAATTTGTGGCAATGATGGCACTGATGCAGTCGTTGGTGGCTTTGTCAATTGATGCGATGCTGCCTGCATTAACCGAAATTGGTCAGGACCTGGGTGCAAAAGAAGTCAATGATAGTCAGTTGATTGTCACAATTTTGTTTTTGGGATTGGCTTTTGGGCAGGGAATTTATGGGCCTTCGTCGGATACAACGGGTCGAAAGCCAGCAATTTATTTGGGCTTCAGTCTGTTTCTGACAGGATGTTTGTGCTCTCTATTTTCAACAGACCTCATAGTCATGCTCAGTGGACGGTTTCTACAGGGGCTGGGGCTGGCAGCACCAAGATGTGTGATTGTGGCAATTGTCCGCGACCAATATGAAGGCCCGGCAATGGCCCGGGTGCTCTCGTTTGTGATGACGATTTTTATTTTTGTGCCTGCGATTGCACCGGCTTTGGGACAAGGGATTTTATTCGTGGCACACTGGCGGGCTATCTTTGCTGCATTGTTATCTTGTGGAATTCTGACATTGATCTGGTTCGCATCAAGGTTGCCAGAGACCCTGGCAGTCGATCGTCAGATCCCATTTACCTTTGCGCGAATCAAACAAGGAATTTTTGAAGTCTGTTCTCATCGAGTTTCTTTGGGATATACGATCTCGCTGGGTTTGATTTCCAGTGCGTTTCTGGGGTATTTGAGTTCGGCTCAACTGATTTTTCAAAAGCAATATCAATTAGGGACGATGTTTCCACTTTATTTTGCGATTCTAGCTCTCTGCATCGGCAGTGCCTCCTTTCTAAATGGAAGACTTGTCATGCGTTTTGGGATGCAGAACCTGTCGCGTTGGTCTAAGCGTTTTTCCACGACAATCTCTCTGGTCTTTTTTCTATATGTCATTTCTATGGCAGGGCATCCTCCGCTATGGTCACTTATGCTCTACATGATGATAATTCTGTTTTGCTTTGGTATTATGTATGGAAATTTAAATGCAATGGCTATGGAACCTCTTGGGCATATTGCCGGAATGGGAGCCGCTGTGACAGGAGCAATCTCAACTTTAATTTCCGTACCCTGCGGTATACTCATCGGACACAGTTATAATGGTACCGTGATCCCTGTCATTAGTGGGTTTGCCATCTCGGGCGTACTCATTGTGTGCGTGATGCACTGGGTAGAATCAACAACGCATTCATGAGATTTTTTCTATTGATTCTGTCCTAATAATTTTAAAATGCGGATTTTGTAATGGGATACCAATTCAAGCAAGAGGAATCTCTGGCGAGTGGAGTTCAACGGATTGCACAAGAGCAACTAAGCCAGGCCATTTGTGAGTTACAGAACCCCAAACGGGACCGACATCAAGCCATTCATGAGGTTCGAAAACAGTTTAAGAAACTGCGTGGGTTGATTCGCCTTGTTTGTTCAGGATTAGGTGATGACTTTTCCCGCCTCAATATCTGGTATAGTGCTGCTGGCCGCAGACTGTCTCGTGTGAGAGATGCGGAATCAATGTTAGAATCGCTTAAAAAACTAAGTAAGCGTTTTAGTGATTCTGGACATGAAGCGTTGTTCTCTGAGTTCGAAAGGAAGTTGCTAATCCGCAGGCAAAATATTGTTGAAGAATGGATTGATCTGGATCGAGAGTTAGAAAAACTGTCGGAGCAACTTGAAGAAGCTCGAGACTCAGTTGGAAACTGGAAGATCGAAGGAGCGGTGGAGAAAATCATCTCACATGGTTTGAAACAAACATACCAACAAGGCGCGAAAGCTTTAAAAAAAATCCATCGCCATCCGAATGATGAACTGTTACACGATTGTCGCAAGGCAAGCAAAAATCATCTTTATCATATGAGGCTCATAGTCGATTTCTGGCAACCGGTGATTTCAGCTCGTATCGTTGAGTTGGATCGATTAAACGATCTGTTGGGAGACGACCATGATTTAGCAGTCATGACTCAACTTGTACAAAATGAAGAAAGAGTACTTGAAACTTCTACTGATATCGATCTGCTTCTAAAAATGATCAAACAGCAGCGAGAAGAACTGCAATCCGCGGCTTTCGAAATCGCAGACCGTGTCTATGCAGAAAAGCCAAAGGCATTTGCCCGTCGTATGCGAACTTACTGGAATCTTTGGCAAAATCAACGCTCCCGTTAGTTTGCGCTAGATGTACTCAAGCTTTATTTTCCTATTCTTGTATTCAGACAGATTTCTGAGTAGAGTAAATTGAGTCGTTTTATTTATGTTTGATAACAATGTTATTCTTTAACTGCTGTATTCTGTGATTAAGTTTTTGAGGGTCATGATGAATTCGAAGGAACATGAAGAAATAGAAGAAACTCCTCCTCAATCAGATCCAGTAACAAATTCAAGTCGAACGCCGTTAACGGTCAGAGCACTGGTAATTGTGTTACTGATTGTTGTATGCATAGGAGTTTATTTAGAGCAAACTCGTCAGCCAGATCAGAACGAAAGTGCTCTCAAAGGCGAGTTACAAATATTGGGTCTGGCTTATCATGAATTTCACCGAGTGCGTGAACAATCTCCACCAAACCTCGATGCATTAATCGATTTCATGAACAATCCACCGCCACCACCCAAGCAAACAAGCATTGTTCCTCCTGATTCCGTTTCTGTTGTTGAGATTCCGCCATCAATACAGGAAATGGTTCGAAAGGGGCAGCTCGTTGTGATCTGGGATGCATATTTAACAAACTCCGGTCAGGAAAATGATAAATATCTGCTTGCCTATGAGAAGGATTCCGCAACGAATGGTGGTTTCGTGCTTACTGCAGCAGGCCGCGCCTTCGAACTTGCAGCAGACGCATTTAAAGCGTACCCACTGGTCACAACCAAAGCAAAAAGTGAAGACCAAATAGAAATCAAGCCAGGTGATTCCAATAAAGAGGAGAGCGAGTAAATTCCCACTTTTATTCCACTTGTGGAATTCGCAGAAGTGAAATCAATAGCCCGCGTTTCTGTCCGTGGACTTCAGCGATTTCGGGCAGGTGGCCACAAACTTCAAAACCGAACTTTTTGTTTAAGTGCTTGGTACCTTCGTTATGGTCGAAATGCATGCCAACCAGTGTTGTGATTCCCAGGTCAGGGCAGGCATCAATCATCTTTTGTAACAGAAACGAACCAAGTCCCTGTTTCTGGTGTGAGTTGGCGAGATAAAGACTGACTTCTGCTGTTTTGTCATACGCGGGACGACCGGCATAAAAAGAAGTCAGATAAATACAGCCCACGATTTGGCTTGCTTCATTCTCAGCGACCCAGATCGGACGTTTTTGGGGTGAGAATTGCTCAAACCATTGTACGCGGTCAGCGACCTCGATGGGTTTTGTATCCGCCGTTGCTGTACCGGCGGGAATCGATTGATTATAAATATCGACGATCGCTGGAAGATCTGCTGTACTCGCATCGCGTGTCTTAATCATGATTCATTCCGATTTACTTTAATTGTCCCAGCATTTTTCGCGCTGCCTGTCCTAACATGACTGTATCAACGCCGACTGTGATCAGTGTGAACCCTTTTTCAATATAGGGCTTTATGGCATCTACGGTGACTCCAAAAATCCCCAGTGGCATGTTTTGTTTTTGGCAAACTTCGGTCACATGCTGAATGGCATTCACCACATCCGGGTGATCGATCTCGCCGATTTTTTTGAGGCTGGCAGAGAGATCGTAAGGACCGATCAAAACGGCGTCGACTCCAGAAACATTTACAATCTGTTCGATGTTATTCACTGCGTCAATATGTTCGGCCTGCACAACCACAGTTGTATTGTCATTAGCAGAACTGAGATAGTCATCGAAAGCAAAGCCATAACCGTGTGCACGACCCAGTCCGACACCCCTAGTTCCCTGAGGAGAGTACTTTGCGTATGAAACTATTTTTTCCGCTAATTCAGGAGTATTCACTTGAGGGGCAATGATCCCGGCTGCACCGAGATCCAGGGCTTTTTTGATGAGCACTTCATCTGGTGCAGCGAGCCTGACGAGACAGGGTAAGGTATGTGCCACACGTCCTATGATTGTCTGCAAATCAGATGCGGCATACGTACTATGTTCAGCATCGAAAAATAACCAGTCATAGCCTGCTTCAGACAGGATCTCTGCAGTTTCTGGACAAGATAGCGTGACCATTGGTGATATCAGTAGTTCACCTTGTTTTAGTTTCGAGCGAAAATTGTGCGACACGATAAGATCCTCAATTAAGATGAAGCAGACTTTTATTGATTAATATTCCGTTGACACGATTCTTGATAGAACCGGTTTGAAAAGAATTTTGCAGCCGAGATTGTTACGACTGGACACTCGCGGTATTCTGAAATGAAGAGTAATTAATCGTCTTGTTAATGATAAAGATTGAATTCAGGAAACACTTCATGTCCACACAAATTCAGCATTTGCGGTTATATCTTTTGTTTTGCATATGCACTAGCTGCATCGTAACTCCAATTTGGGGTAATGACAAGAAATCAGAACCGACAAATGCCAGGGAAGCGGCTACGAAAAAAGCAAAACAAACTGCCGAATTGAACAAAAAATTTGCGTCTTGGAAAATCACTTTATCACCTGAGCAGCAAGCCTGGGAAACGGTACTGGAAGAGAATCTGGGTTCCTTTTATCTGCCAATTTATAAAAAACAAAAACTAGCGGGAAGAGTGACCGCTTGGGATTATGTTGCCGATGATCCCCAGCTCCCTTGTATCTTATTGATTGGCGATTCTGTTTCACGAGGTTACACGTTGGCCGCACGAAAAGCACTTGCAGGCAAAGCAAACGTGCATCGCGCACCGGCCAATTGTGGACCGACGGCAACAGGCTTGAAAAAACTCGATGTCTGGCTTGGCAAGGGGAATTGGGATGTGATTCACTTCAACTTCGGTATTCACGATCGACGCACACCACCGGCTGATTATGAATCACGTCTGGAAACAATTGTAGAACGTTTACAGAAAACAGGAGCCAAATTGATCTGGGCCAGCAGTACACCGATTCCCGCTGATTGGAAAGAGGGGCCAGCGATGAAAATTGCACTCGAAGAAAAGAACGCGATCGCAGCGCGTGTGATGAAAAAACAGGGTGTTGAGATTGACGATTTGTTTACCTTTATCACTCCTCATTTATCTGAGACGCAGAATCCCAAGGACGTCCATTTTAACAGCAAAGGATACGATATGTTAGGTAAGCAGGTGGCAAAACAGATAGCGGCTAGTTTAACATCGAAATAAATTTCTCGGCATCGATTCAATACTTTCCAGGGAAATTACTTCGACAGCAGCCAATAGCCGATCCCACCAATCAGGCAAACACCTGCCAGGACAGAAGCAGCGATGAGCATGTTTTTGTGTTTGCCATTGGAGGGACTTTGATTGGGATCCGCGAATTCGAAGTAGTATGTAGCAGCAATCGTGAGCGTATCACCGGGAAATAGGATTTGTTCCTGAACCCGAGAGCCTCCGACTTCAATCCCGTTTTTGCTGTTTAAGTCCGTCACAACCCAATTACTGTTCTCAAAGCGGAATTCACAATGTTCCCCCGAAACGCCGGGACGATCCAGGTGAATGTCACAGTTCGCATTCCGTCCTAGCACGAGCCGTTTCTGGGCAAGGGTGAAGCGCTGTTGGTCATCGAGGGAAACGAGTTCTGCTGTATCAATCTGATCATTCATAGCTGCAGTGGTTTGTTGCGCCATCAAGTCTGTGGATGTGATCGGCATCGCTTGACGTAGCAGTCCACTCTTCGAGAATTCTGAATCGCCACCCCTCATGCGTTCGAGCCCCACCGTTTTTTCGTGTGCCTGTTCAGCAACACGACTGGCTGTTGCAATTTGCGAGGAAAGTTGGGGACTGGCAATACTCGACTGAGCGATTGCATTTCGCGCTTTCGCTTCACGCACGCGCTGTGAGACAACTTTGTTAAACCGAAACTCGACTGGTTTTCGTTTGGCAAATGGTTTTAATGCGGCAGCTAATTCAGCCATCGATTGAAAACGGTCATCTGGCTTTTTCGCCATCATTTTTTCTACAATCGCGACAACTTCCTTTGGAACTTTCGGTGCGATTTCAGCAATTGACCTCGGTGATTGCTCACGATGTCCTTGAATCTTCTGAGAAGCGGTTCCTTTAGGGAACGGAAGTTTTCCAGTCAGCAGAAAATACATCGTACTGCCAAGACCGTAGACATCAGCGCGGGCATCTACAGACTGCCCGTCTCTGGATTGTTCGGGCGCGATATAATCGGGTGTGCCTACGCAGCCATGTCCAAAGATCATCGCCAGCGAGAACTCTGCCTCGGGGTTATCCTTCAGAAGAGCCAGACCAAAATCCAGAACTTTTACGAATCCTTCCGCGTCGATAATCAAATTTTCCGGTTTCAGATCGCGATGCACAATCCCTGCCTGATGAGCGTTTTCAAGGCCCAATGCCGCTTGATAGATGACATCACAAACCTGCGGAGTTGGCAGCGATCTCTGTTTGAGTAAAACCAACTCAAGCAAGCTGATTCCTTTGATAAACTCCATCGCGATGTAACAGATGGCGCCCGTATCATCAAAATCAATTGTATGTACCACATGCGGATGTTGTAAACGTTTACCGGCAGTGGCTTCGAGTTTCAGCCGAGTGAGCATTCCCGTATCGTTGCGACATTTTTCATTCAGCACTTTCAATGCGACTGGCACTGACGTTTCCACATCTTCAGCTAAATACAGGCTACCCATTCCCCCGAATCCGAGGATTTCCAAGACTTTATAGTTATGAATAAAAAAGCCACGGGTCCGTCCTGAAAGCAGACGCTCACCTTGATAGCGGGTCAATACGTTCTCGGTCACCAGTTTTTGAGCTGCTTCTTTGGGAGTAGCAAAGCTTTCCAGCCTCAATTCGTCAATGGCAGCGCGAACTTCATCCTCTGAGAGAAGCTTACTCTTCCTTAATAACTCGAGAAAAGAATTGATATCGTGAGGTTTAGACATAACACATAAGCGCGAGAAATGGTTTTTATATTACAGCTATTATATACATAAACATAGAGCGATGGTAGCTATTTCAAAATCGAGAATGAACGAGAGCAGATTAGGAACTGTTTGTTATTAAAAGACAATTTCTGTAGTAGATGCGGTTTACATGGTCGAGAAACGTTATCATTTACTTTCCGATTTGAATCTTTCTCCACTCAACTTGAAACGGCCTCACAGGTTTTTCTTGACAAAGGACTTTTATAATCTCTATATTGGATAAAAATATCCAAAATTGTCTGAAAGATCAACAGGAGAGTAGGCATCCATGAAGTTAAATTTCAGTCCATTGCGATTTCTACTACTGGTAGGGGTGATTGCAGGGGGCTTTTCGATAGTTGGATTTGCTGCTGAAAAAGCGACAAAAGAAAAAATCTGTGTTGAGAAAACTGCTTCACCTCACAAGCAAAACGGTGAGCAGAAACTGACGACCTTAAAAGAGGCGCGAGAGCAGGCGCGGCTCTTGCACGAAGCCCTGCATTCGACACTTTTGATTGTACATCGCAAATATTACCGTGAAGATGAAAAGCTACCGATTCCTTCCAGCGTATTGGATGACGTGTTTGAGGAAATGCAACGTAAGCGGAAGATCCAGTTTCGCTGGATTTCAGTCAATGCCGAAGCAATGAATATTGATCACGAACCCAAAACCGAGTTTGAAAAACGGGCAGCTGATGTACTTTCCTCTGGTAAAAAAGAATTCGAACAAGTTGAAAAAGGAACCTATCACCATGCAGGAGTGATCTGCCTGCCTTCCCAGTGCCTCAAATGCCACATGCCCAACCGCCGCAGTTCTGCTACCCGTTTTGCGGGTCTGATTATCTCACTTCCGGTTCAGAAATAACAATAATGTAGTCGAGGAGTTGACTTGACCTTAGTTCGACGTCATTGAATATTCCAATGTAAATTGGTGTCGATCACGGTTCGGAACAATTTTGGTTTTCTCGCATAACTTTTGAGTGACGGGATTCCAGGTACGGACTTCAATCCGGTTTTGATCGGGAATAAATCTCATCAGCCGAAAGCCATGGACTCCGTAATCTGAAAGAAGTTCATGGACCGGGTTATCCTGTGCACCTTTCACAGTCTGATGTAGAGCTTGAGTGCGACTTTGGTCGCCACAGCAGATGAGGAAGAGATTTTTGTGTTTCCGAAAACACTTCTCCCACATTTGTTGAGATGTATTGCCCTGGGCACCATGACATTTTTTCCATTTCATGCGTCCTTTGGGAGCATCAAAATAATCGCGTGAATTTTGAGGGCGATTGAGTGGTCCCAGGTCCATATGGGTGGTGATCATGGCTCTTCGGTTGGAGTTTTGTTCCAAAATCTGGTCTACCCAGGCCAGTACGGGATCGGGTGCGTTACATTCCAGATGGACTATAATGAAATCCATGCCGGAAACAGAAAACAATTGAAAGCTGTTGGCATTATTACCCGAAATTTTGGTTTCCCCCATGAGGGGTTCATAACAACCACCGTACCAGTCGAACTGAGTGAAACGCGATTTGGGAAAGTATTTTTGAAACAGAGAAGAATCGCCGTTTTTTGTGATCATGTCATGATTGCCCACACTGATTCCATAGGGAACCTTGCCATGTAACTTATTCATACATTTCCAGGCAACCGCCCATTGTTCGTCATTGTTGATATCGACAATGTCACCGACATGACTGACAAAAACGATGCGTTGTCGATCTTTTTCTTTGATAATGCAGTCTGTGATTGATTCAAAAAACGGATTGGCTGTGGGAGACTGAGTTTGAGTTTTACGCCCAGTTCCTTTGCCTGTGTAATGTTGTGTATCTGGGATGATGGCAATGCTGAACGTTCCTTCTTTTGCAGGGGGGAGTTGCTCTGCGTAAACGGGAAGGACAAATGCTGTAATGGCGAGGATCGTAGCGAATCTCTTTAAGAATTTCATCTCTGTTTATTTCCAGGTGAAGGCGGTCATAGTGACTAGTAGACTTGGGATAGGCAAGCGTGTATCACGCTTTTGCTAATCGTACAGTTTGATTCTCAGTCTTTAATTAATGGCGGATCAGCAAGTGCTGTCTGTTTGAGTTTACTCAAACTTTCTAAGGATGCAATCAATTCAGAGAGCGTTTCATCTGATAATTTTATAGCATATCGTTTTCAATGGTCATTCAATCTGACTATGAAAAGATAAGGTGGTTTTAGATAGAATTGATGAAAATTTTGATATCATTCTTATTCCATAACTGTATCATGAATTCGAATAAAGTCTCTGGATGTGGTCCGTTTTTTCCAGTTTGGTATTAGAAATGATTTTATGAGTGGAATTATTGGCCATACAATGTATGCGATCCTGGCAGGCAAAGCGGCAACTCAAAAGAAGTTGCCGATTGTACCTGTCATTTACAGGAACTATGCCAGTTACCTTGCTGGTTCATATTTGGGTTGTGATATTCAAATTATGCCGGAAGCGGTTTGTATTGATACCGGACAGGAGGTCGGCTTTGGAACCGCGCCTTTGAACCAAAGTCCGTTGACAGGTGGTGAGGTCAAACCGTGGTCGTTAAAATTTGAAGCCCGGGAGTATCGTCCCCGTGCGATTCATCGTCTGTTTTATGGCCGTGTACATCTAGTGTTTGGTTGGACGCCAGCAGAGCGAAAAAACACGGTTCCCTGGGATCATTTGCCTGACTATGCAGCAATGGTCTTTCAGGATGCCAAAGACCTGTATGGTCCTGGCGAACGTAAATTGGCTTATTTGTTTGGCTGGCTGGCCCATATTGTAGGAGACAGTCTGATCAAATCAGTCCGGTCTGGTATTACGCTTGATATGTTGGGAGGAAAGTACACACCAGCCAATCGCCCGATTCAGGATCTGGTGACATTTCATGAAGTCGGACGTAAAGAACTACGCCTTGACTGGTCCAATCTCCTGACCGATCTAGCGGAGACACCGATTGAACCGGTACAGTTACATTACATGCGTGTGGGGCAGCCGCGGGGCATGTTGGCAGCAGACTTTCCTGATGCCTGGGCACCTCAATATGAACCACTTTTATTGCGTGTCCTGGAAGAGAATCGCCGTTATCAAAAAATACGTAATCTGCGACTCATTAAAAAATATGCGCTGGTACAGTCGGGAACAAGCTGGAAGTGTGATGAGGAACTCAGTCGCAAGACAGGAGGGCTCACCTATAAAGAAATGGTTGAAGCGGCAGAAAGAGCACAATTTCGTCATGCCTTGTGGGAAATGGGAGAAGCAATTGTTGTATTATTTGAGCAAGTCATAGAACGAGTACCGTACTTGCAAACCCTTCCCAATGCAACAAAACCTACCTGGGATGAAATCACCGCACGCTGGAAAAAGAGTAAATCTTCGAAATAGTACAGACGTGTTTGAAGATGATGACAAATATCGATCAATTAACTTATTGTGTCTTGGTTTCTTTTTTGTTGGCTTCATATTTGGCAATCCATTTTTCAGGGTCGGCGTCGAAGGCTTTGCGGCAGCCACTACAGCAAACCCAATAGGATTTACCTTGATATGTGACTTGCGATGTTCCAAGGCCACCAGAAATCACGCAGGTTTTGTCACCATAATCAGAGTCGCTTTTTGCGAAAGACGTTCCTTTGCGTCGTGTATTGATCGTATCAAAGCGAGTGTAACTCTCCCCTCGTAAATCGTATAGTTCAAACATGTAGCGGTCGTTATTCTGCTGATTGAAAATGATTTGTGCATATTTCTTTTCATCAGCGGGCTCGACCAGTGAGAGACTCAACTTAAACGTCGAGTGCATAACATTAGGATTGTCGTCTCCGGGTACTTTTTTAAGTGGGACGGAGAAGTCGCCTTCATAAACTCGTTTCTGCCCTGCTTTATTTGTGAGTATCAACTGGTACTTTTGTTTGCCTGTCAGATAGGTCAAGCGCGCGTTTTTGTAGTAGCGGCTTTTGTCTGCCTTCATTACCAGCGCTGGTTGAGCCGGGTCTGTTTGTAAATCCCAAACCCAATCCAATGTTTCCACCGAACTGAATCCACCAATTTTTTTAAAAGTAGTGCCACCCCAGTCACCTAGCATAATTTGAAGTGGTTTGAGTGCTTCGAGTACATTATCAAATTTCTGTTCGTCGGGAACTTCAGTTTTTGTAACAGTAGATTTCGAATTATTACCTAAGGTAATCGGCTGAAAACGTCTTGTCGGTTTTTCTTCGTTTGCCAGATCGCCTTCCATTTCAAGAGAACTCGCAGAACCCAAATCAACTCCACTCCCTCCCAGGTCGACGGTGACTTCCTCTGGTACATTTTGCGGTGCTTCCGAAGAGCTACAACTGACACAGAAGACTAAAGCCAATGCCCAAACAAGTGCAGGAAAAGTGTGACGCCGCGACATTTCAGATTGCTCCCAAAGATGGACCAGGTTTGCGATTCAAATCGCATTTGGTTTTACTGGTAAAACAGGAATGTTTTATTGATGAAATAGTATAACAGTCTGTTCACGTTTTTGTCACTGGGAATTCAGTTCTAATAAAATTTCTGCATTCCTGCAGAGGTCCTTTGTGTATCATCTGGTTCGAGAGTACAATCGTTCGCTTAACAGTTATCGATGACTATTTCGTTTAGAAGTGAGGGCCGTATCATGAGTACCACACCATCGGACGACACAGAGTCAATGGAAGTTGATCCTGTCTTTTTAAACGCGAAGCGTGAAGCCTGGATTATCCTGGGTTTATGGGTGGTCGCGTTACTCTGGTCTGTTCCTTATTGTTATCTGAATGGGTTTCAATCAGGTCTGAATCCCGAGACAGTCGAAACCACGCTGGGAATTCCCAGTTGGGTTTTCTGGGGAATTGCCTTTCCCTGGGTCGTCGCTGACGTGTTTACAATCTGGTTTTGTCTCTTTTACATGAAAGAAGACGACCTTGGAGTCGCTCATGAAGGTGAAGATCTCGCCGAAG
Source organism: Gimesia aquarii (assembly GCF_007748175.1). Classification (NCBI taxonomy): domain Bacteria; kingdom Pseudomonadati; phylum Planctomycetota; class Planctomycetia; order Planctomycetales; family Planctomycetaceae; genus Gimesia; species Gimesia aquarii. Next base: position 2,809,504 of record NZ_CP037422.1, on the reverse strand, counting down.
AGATTGCAGAAATGCATGCAGCAAAAAATGACGCCACTGCCGGGGAGAATCAGTCTTGAGCTTTCTATTCAATACCAATACCAGTTTTCCGGTCGTGTTCGCCGAATCTGGTTCTGATGCGGCACTCGTTGCTTTTTTGATTTATACCGCTGCCGTGTTTGTATTGGCTGCGTTATCAAATCGTTTACTGAAGAGTAAAAGCTTTATCAGTGAATACTTTCTGGGAAGTCGTGGGCTAGGCGTCTGGGCATTTGCGTTGACGTTTGCTGCAACCAGTAGTTCTGGTGGAAGCTTTACTGGATTTCCGTCGAAAATCTACTCACATGGTTGGATCCTCGCGCTCTGGATTGGGAGTTATATGGTAGTGCCAATCTGTACGATGGGTTTCATCGGCAAGCGGCTCAATCAGGTAGCACGCCGTTCCGGGTCCATCACAGTGCCTGATGTCATTCGTGACCGATTTCAAAGTCCGGCCTTTGGACTGATGGCGGTCTCATTAATTGTCTTTTTTATGTCGTTTAATCTGGTCGCGCAATTTAAAGCCGGTAGCTTAATCTTACAAACGCTGCTGGATGGTGTGTCACTGTTTGAAAGCACTGCAGATGGATTAGCGAATGCCGTTGCAGGTCTGCCGCTTCTTTCTTCTGCAGAGAGTCCTGAGTATCTTTTGTGTTTGTTAGTCTTTGGAATCGCAGTCGTCCTCTATACCACCTATGGTGGTTTTCATGCTGTGGTATGGACCGATGTCATGCAGGGGATTGTGATGGTTATTGGCGTGATCATCATGCTGCCATTGGCAATTTCACAGGCAGGGGGTTTAGAAAATACCACCAGACTGATGGCTAAAATGACACCACCGCGTGTCTCAGATCCAGATAAAGGGGGAATTACTCTCACACTGAATCAACCCAGCCAGGAGATTGTCAATATTGATGCCGGTGCCTGGATTACTGATAAGCCAATTCCTGGTTCAAAGGTGCCACTTTTATTTCGTGTCATTCGCGCGACAGAAATCCCGGCAGGCGAGACTACCGTGAATGAAGTTAAGGTACTTCAACTGACCACACTTGATGATATTGAACGCATACTGAGCCGTAGAGACAAAGAAAATTTTCTGGATGATGTGAGTGTTTCAAATATTGACTTGAAAGCCTACGCTTATGGTGAAGAGGGTAGTCAACAGGGGGCGTATGTGGTAGGTCCTGGACCAAGCCAAAATCGTTCCAGTGGTTTTTTGCCTTTGAGTCTGGCGATTTCCTTTTTCTTCATGTGGGCGATCTCCGGTACGGGACAACCGGCGAACATGGTCCGGTTGATGGCCTTTAATAATACAAAAACGCTACAGCGATCGATTTGTACGGTCGCCATTTATTACACACTGATTTATTTTCCGCTCGTGATCATCTTCTGTTGTGCTCGTGTTCTGTTGCCGGGTATGGAAGGCCAGTCAGACCGCATTATGCCGGCAATGGCAGTTTTCTTGACAGAGAATATCGGTATGGGCTGGTTGGCAGGTCTGTTGGTGGCTGCCCCCTTCGCAGCTGTGATGTCAACGGTCGACAGTTTTCTGCTTCTGATCTCTTCGGCCTGGGTTCGCGATGTGTATCAGCGGAATATCAATCCTGAAGCCAGTGAGAAGACTATTAAGCTTTTGAGTTATCTTGCCACATTTGTGATCGGAACAGCAGCGATGGTCGTGGCGATTAATCCGCCGAAATTTTTGCAGGATATTATTGTTTATGTAGGCAGCGGTTTAGCAGCCAGTTTTCTGGCACCAATTGTCTATGGCTTATACTGGCGACGAGTCAATGCGGCGGGGGCGATGGGGGCGATGATCGGTGGGTTTTCCGTGCATCTTGCCATGTATGTCACCGGATATTTTGTGAATGGGAGTTTCTTCCGTCCTTATCAATTGTTTAACTTCGATCCCATTATCATTGGACTATTTGTGTCTTTCGTTTCTGGATTTATCGTAACGAAACTGACCGCACCACCTCCGGATCAATTAGTACAAAAATATTTTTACACAACCAAGACCAGTTCCTGATTTGAGTTGTTCGATTCGATTTACATCAGAGGATCATACTATGGAATATATTGACGCACATTCGCACGTTTGGACTCCTGACGTTAAAAAATATCCTTTGGCGCCAGGGCGAAAAGTTTCTGAAATGCGGCCCCCCAGCTTCACAGCAGAGCAACTGCAGGCAGAGATGATGGCGGTTGGGGTGAATCGGGTTGTTCTGATTCAGATGTCGTTCTATGGATTCGATAACAGTTATATGTTGGATTCGATGGCCAAATATCCGGGGATGTTTTCAGGTGTCGCTGTCATCAATCAGAACGGCGAAAATCCGACACCAGATATGCTGGCACTAAAAAAGAAAGGTGTGCGTGGATTCCGAATTGCTCCTAAAACCAAAAAGGTTGATGAGTGGCTGGATGGGGAATGTATGGAGCAAATGTGGAAAACGGGTGCCAAAGAAGGTCTGGCGATGTGCTGTCTGATGGATGCCGTGGGTTTGCCCGCTTTGGATAAAATGTGTCAGAAACACCGCGATACAACAGTGGTCATCGATCATCTTTCTCGAATCGGAGTTACAGGTGAAATTGATCCTCAAGAGGTCGATATGTTATGTAAGATGGCGAAGCATCCCAATGTCTATGTGAAAACTTCGGCGTTTTACGCACTGGGAAAAAAGAAGACGCCATATCACGACTTGGCTCCCATGATTAAGAAAGTGTATCAGGCATTTGGTGCGAATCGCTTAATGTGGGCGACTGACTGTCCTTACCAGGTTCAAGGCGATCATACTTATAAAGCATCCATTGATTTGATTCAGAATGGTTTGCCGTTTCTTTCTCAAAATGATAAAAAATGGATTTTGGAACAGACAGCGGAAAACGTTTTCTTTCAGGGTATTTAATTTTTAGAAATGAGATCCGATTCTCTCATGGATGCATGCTATCAGATTGACGACACAAGTCAGATTATTTCTCCGGGCTTGATTATCTTTAAGGATTTAGTCGAAGATAATTTGCAGAAGATGGTTGAAATTGTAGGAGATCCCACCCGCTTACGTCCGCATTGTAAAACACATAAAATGCGAGAAATTATTGCGCTGGAACTTTCGATGGGGATTGAAAAGCATAAGGCGGCGACGTTTCCCGAAGCGGAAATGCTGGCGGATACGGGAGTCAAAAATATCAGTCTGGCGTATAATCTGGTGGGACCTAATATCACTCGAGCAGTTGAATTTCGTAAGCGCTGGCCCGATGTTTCACTTCAAGTGACAGCAGATCATCCTAGACCGATTGTGCAATTGGGCGAAGCAATGACGGCCGCAGGTACTGAGATTGAAGTACTTCTCGATTTGAATACCGGGCAGAATCGAACAGGGCTCGAACCGGGAGAAACGGCCGTTGAATTGTATCAAATGATTGCAAATACACCGGGATTAATTGCCGCTGGATTGCACGTGTATGACGGGCAGAACCATCAGATCGATTTTCAGGAACGCGAAGCAGCCGTCAAAGCAGTCTGGAATAATGTGAGTCGATTACGAGATCAATTGATCACGGAAGGCTTAGCAGTACCTCGCATCGTGGCAGGTGCCACAGGATCATTTCCGATTTTCGCGAGTATAGATGATCCGGATATCGAAGTCTGTCCAGGAACCTGTGTGTTACATGATGTGGGTTATGGGGAATTATTTCCCGACCTGAAATTTACTCCTGCAGGTTTGGTTTTAACACGTGTGATCAGTCGTCCTGGTTCGGATCGGATTACGTTGGATTTAGGATATAAGGCGGTTGCCTCTGACCCGGCTATGGAAAATCGTTGCCAGTTTCCTGACCTTCCAGACGCGAAAGCTGTGCTGCAAAATGAAGAACATCTGGTGGTTATGAGCGCGCGTGCCAATGAATTTCAGCCGGGTGATGAACTACTGGCAATACCTCGGCACATTTGTCCGACTTCGGCGTTACATAAATCAGTAACGGTTGTCAGTGAAGGCCAGGTGGTAGATCATTGGAATGTAGCGGCCCGAGATCGTTTTCTTTCTGTTTGATTTCTGATCAATGATCACCTATTGAGATAGCAAATATAAGGCGTGGATTGTCTGTCCGCGAGATTACTAAATATGCCAAAGCCGCGACAACAAACGGGAATTCCGCAACTGGATGACATGCTGGCGGGGGGCCTTCTACCTGGTAAATTAACCGTCGTGTTGGGAGCGACGGGTATCGGCAAAACCCAGTTGGGCCTTCAATATGCGCGGACAGGACTCTCGCAGGAAGGGCAAATTGGAATTTTATTCGATATGGCAACCCGAGGTGATTCTCAAAGCCATAGTGAATATGCAGAGCGGCTTTTTCAATGGAATCTTACTGAGCAGAGCGTCGATACGCCTTTCAATATAGAAACGATCTGGGATGAGAAGCAGGCGCGGAAAGATTACCAACATCTGTTTCGTCAAAGTGGTCGTAGGGTCACAAGACGTGATATGGAATTGGATGAGTGGAAAGAGTGGAAGCTGGAATTTGTCAAAAAGCTGGATGCCGCGATCGCTTACTTTTATTCCAATTTCGTGCATGGTGTGAGGAGAACGGTAATCGATGGAATCGAGCCTACAGAGCGTCCCAGTGAATCCTTTCAATTCCATGCATTTGAATATGTGTACCATCAGATTTTAAGAAAAGAATACGACTGGGTTGCCCGCGACCTGTTTCGAGCCCAGTTCCGCCACAATCAAGAGCAGGTCGAACATCACCGCTATGATTTTCAGGATATCGGTTGCCTCTTGTTGTTAACCACGCATGAGGTCATGCTGGATGATTTGATCCAGCGTCCCATCGAAAGTGGCGACGTGTTATCAAACGCGAATACCATCATCCTGATGGGAAAAATTCGCGAAGGAAATCAGATGAGTCGTGCATTACATATCGCAAAGCACCGTGGCAGTGCTGTTGATGAATCGCTTGTGCCGTATGAGATTCAGGAATCAGGTATTCAGCTTCTCAGATAAAGTAGAAAGAGAAGGGGAGGTATATCCTTCGTCTCGATTTTACTTTTTTATCGCTATAACTGCCCTGACCGTTACTTCTGGAACTGATGAATCAGAGAATCGAGAATTCCGTTTTCGAACTTCAATTTAAGTCTCTTCCCTCTTTTTCTTAAAGATAGATTCTCAATATATCACCGCCTCACTTGGGTTCAGTGATATTTAATCGGGCTTTCTAGCTGGCAAAATAGTAATAATGAAAAGAGGATGGTCATGTTAGTCGAAAACGATACTGATTCTGTTGATCTTGCTGATAAATTCGTACAACGTTTGGATCGATTACACTCGGCTCCTAAGGTAGCCCAACAAATCTTAAAGTTGACACGCGATCCAGGAAGTGTGATTGATGATATTGTAAAATGTATTGAGCATGATCCGGGTCTCGCCGCGAAGATTCTGCAGGTCGTGAATTCAGCCAAATATGGAGTTGCGAGGCAAATTACAAGTATCAAACATGCCGTTTCCTACCTTGGAAAAGATACGATTCGCATGCTGACAATCAGCTTTTCAATGGTTGAGTCACTGACTAAAGGAAGTAAGGGACGTATCTTCGCTGACTATTGGCAGCGTGCCTTAACAACGGCTTCCATTGCTTCGTTTCTAGCCGATCATCACAAGTGTTTGAAAAAAGATGAAGCTTACACGGCTGGCTTATTAGCAGATGTAGGAATCCTGGTTTTGTCACAAGTGGAGCGTGAACAGTACAGCCTGATCTATGAGAGCTATCCTCATGGAGATGCTCTCATAAAAGGCGAACAGCAATATTTTGGTTTTGATCATGCTTTGTTGGGAGCCCGTTTGCTTCATCATTGGGATATTCCACAAGAGGTTGTGACAGCCGTTGAAAATCATCATGGGACGGCACAGCATGGATGTCCGCTAGGAATTGCCTTGCGGACAGGTAGTCTGCTTGCTGGTTCATTATGGAACTTCTCTTCAGTCGAGTATCTGGAAGCGGAAGAGATTCTGGATTCGTTTTTCAAACTCGATCCAGAGCAAATCGAAACAATGATCGAAGCGTGCAAACAGGATGTGGCCGAAAGTGCGGAGCTATTTGGTGTGAACCTGGAAGGGTAATCAGAATTTAGTTCTTCCGTTTGTTCTGTTGAGTCGCTTTGACATAAGCTTTTTGGAGCACCTGGACCAATTGGGCTTCGGTGTAGATACGACGTGTGGGGGCATTAAATCCTTTACCAGTTTTTGTTTGAGACAGGTACTTACCAAGGTTTTTGCCTCCCTTTGTCGTTGTCATATATTCAATCATCAAATTACCGCCGGGAGAATTGATGAATTCCTTGATGCGCCGTTTCCCATAGGGCATTACCAGGATATGGTCCAACCGATCATAACCTCCTGGCAGTCTTGAAATCTTTCTCATAAATTTGATTCCCTTGGGCGTCCTCAATTGTGTGGCCAGAAAATCATTGTCTGCATGTACGCGGTTCAGGATTTCTTTCTGTTCTTTCACGTCCCAACCCGCTTTCTGAAGTTGCTTGAATATCGGTCTGACCTGATTACGGGTAATCAAATCGCCTGCCTGGTAATATTTTAAGCCAGCGAACTGACCCTGTATGATTTTCGTGACTTCACCGAGAGGGGGAAGTTTTTTAGGACTTTGAGTCCCGGGAATGATTTCAGGTAGCTGATTCGTAGCTTTGGGATCGGCAGAATACATGGATCCTGTCAAAATGAGACTGCCTAAAAGTATCCCGCTGAAAAATAGCTTGTGAAATAATCGCATCAGTGGGTGAACTCCTTATCAATGGCGATGAAGCTTGAGTGTTTGTATTTTATCTATCTTGCGTACTATGATTCTTTATCGGTTGGATGGTTCAGTGATCACAAGCCAATACTGCTTAATGGTTTGGTCTATTGTTCCAGTATAATTCTAACCCACTGTTGCAAAATGCGCCGTTTTTTTCGAACAAAAGTGTATGATGCTGCGTTATCTGGAGTTCTAATGTGAAAATAGGTGGTTTTGTTGTTATGTGTGAGAGAAATGGAAATTTCATGAAGCTTTATGGGTTATGATAAATTTTCTAAAAAATCTGATTTTTCTATCAAACGGAACCCTGTTTGCTGCGTATACTGTGTATGACAATTGGACTTGTCAGAGTGAAGGTTGAAAACAGATAGATATTTCAAAGGAATGTACCTCAGAAGAAAGGAGTCCAGCTATGTTAGTGCTCACTAGACGTAAGGATGAAGAGATTGTTATCAATGGTAACATCTCCATCAAAGTGCTATCTGTAAAGGGAAACCGAGTACGGTTGGGAGTAGAGGCACCTGATGATGTGCAGGTGAATCGAGCCGAAATTTCTAAGCTTGTTAAGCAGTTTGAAGTAGAATGTCCCGCAGTCCCAAGTTGTGGCTTTTGATCCCTTTGTTGGGAACTCTGTAGATCAGTCGACAGTCTTACATCTTTACAGAGTCAGTGAAGTAGCCTGCTAATTTTTCATTTCAAACCAGCAGGTTATGAGTTTTAACCCAATTACTTCTATGACTCTAAGCAGCAAAACACATCTCTATTCATTGTTTTTGGTGTTGCCACGTCGTTTAACTGTTCCCTTATGATATAAGTATTTCGGTTCTATCTTTAAATTTGTGAATTTAGAGGAAGTACATTATATTTACCGATTAAATTAAAGATATCTGTTGTAGCGATCCGATAGAACGAGTGGGGGAATGTCTATCGGAACTCATTGTTCTCGTTGTGCAAAGATTATGAAATCTGGTTGCAGCAGTTCAAGACAGGTATCAAGATGATTTACGGCATGTACCTCTCAGCACAGGGAGCTGATTCCAATTCGGTTCGGCTTGATGTGTTATCAAACAATATGGCGAATGCCAATTCGACCTCGTTTAAGCGTGATATTCCTATCTTTCGTATGAACCCTCCACATGATGCGAAAGAGGGACCCTTAAACGGCTTGCCCGGTGATTTGGAGAATCATACGGGAGGTATTACTCTCGAAGGGATTCGCACCAACTTCGAGAACGGCTCATTCATTGCCACAGAAGCTGAGTTGGATCTTGCACTCAAAGGTCCGGGTTTCTTCGAGGTGGAACGCGATAATGAGACCTTACTAACGCGCAATGGCTCACTTTCGTTGAATGCTGATCGCCAACTCGTCACAGCTGACCATGGTTTACCGATTTTGGATGAGCGGGGAACCGAAATCGAGATTCCAGTAGAGGCGGTTCGCATCGAAATTTCCTCTGATGGTGTCGTGACTCCCTACGATCAGCTCGGTCAGTCATTAGGTTCTGTAGGGCAGTTGGCTGTTGTAATGCCAACTTCGCTCGAAGAATTAGTCAAAATCGGTCAAGGCTTGTATGCGACGGAAGGTCGCGTGAATCCGATGGAGGGGCCAGTGAATATTCAGCAGGGTTTTCTAGAAGCTTCGGGCACAAACTCCATTGAAGAGATGATGGAATTGGTGTCTGCCTCAAGATTGTTTGAATCAAACATTAATATGATCAAGTTACAAGATGACTCTTTAGGGCGCTTATTGCAAAGTATGCCTCGTCGTTAGGAAATGATTTTACAACAAGTGATTTTGCTGTAAGCAATTACAGATACTATGAGTGTAAGGAGACTAGTTATGGCAATCAGAGCTCTGTATACAGGTGCCACGGGCATGGGAGCCAATGCTTTCAATCTCGATATCATTGCTAATAATTTGGCGAATGCTGGTACGACTGCTTACAAACAAAGTCGAGCCAATTTCGAAGATATCTTCTATGAACATTTCAAGTTACCCGGCGTTCAAGACAATGCCGGAAATATTACACCGACTGGTATTAGTCTTGGTTTGGGAACCCGCGTTCAAAGTACAGAAGGCGACTTTAACCAAGGTTCGATTATACCTACGACCGGTGATTTTGATATGGCAATCGTGGGTGAAGGTTTTTTTCAGGTCAATGATGGAGTTCAAACTTTATATACTCGTGCAGGAAATTTCACGCTCAATGCCAATGGCGACGTTGTTATGGCATCTGCAGACAAAGGTTATCTGCTTGAACCCACGATCTCGATTCCTCAGGATGCCATTAACATTTCCATTTCTGGGGATGGGGTTGTGAGCTATCAACAACAGGGTTCCAATCAAATTCAGACTGCTGGCAATATTCAAATAGCCAGATTCATCAATAATCAGGGATTACTACGCCAGGGTGACAACCTATTTACCGAAACCACCGGTTCCGGTAGTCCACAAGTGGGAGATCCTGGCACAGAAGGCCGAGGCCAAATACGTCAAGGTTTTCTTGAACAATCCAATGTGGAACCGGTAAGAGAATTAGTGGCCTTGATTCAAACACAGAGAAACTTTGAATTGAATAGTCAGGTTGTTCAAGCGGCCGATCAGACTTTGCAGACCGTTGCCAACATGCGTCGTTTCTAATCTAAAAAAACAGTTCTTCATTTAATAAAGTTGTCTTTGATGTCTCGTTTTTGGATCAGTTCGATTTTGGGAGTATTGCTGGTCTTCTCCTGTTTGAGCAGAGGAGGCGAGGTACATGCGGAAATACTCCGGCTGAAGGCAACTGCTGTTGTTGACACGCCGGTTGTTCATTTAGGAGATATCGCGGACGTGTTAAATGCTGATATGGAGCAGATTGCACGCATGAAAGCGATGGCATTACAACCTGCGCCTCCACAAGGGCGAACGCAGGTGATTACGATTTCTCAGATTCGAAGTCGCTTACAAGCATTAGGAGTGGATCTTAGCCAACTTGAACTCACAGGCAAAAGTCAAGTCCGTGTTAGCTTGAAACAAGTAGATCGACCTGCACACCGAGTGCCTCTCGCAACCCAGCAGGAGATGAAAAAAGCAGAAGAAAAAGTTCAAAGAGTATTAGCAGATTGGTTAAAGAAAATTTTTAGAGATGCGAATCGCTTTTCTGTTACGATTCGGATCCCGCACGATGACGTGCAGATGATTCGTACAAGTAACCCCGCTTCTTATCGTTTTTCCAAGATCGACAGAATATTAGGCATCGAGCAGGAATTGACTTTGGACTTAATTGATTCCAAAGGAGCGGTCCGTCAGACACGCGTGTTTTGTCAACTCCAAAATATTCCTGAAATCTTGGCCGCAAAATATACCTTGAATAAAGGGACGGTAATCCGTGCCGATGATCTCATCTGGGTAAAACCTGAAAAAAATCAAACGGGAATCACTGATCCTCAACTTGTCATTAGCAGAGAATTAACACGCACAGTACATCAATCGCATGCAATACGCAGCCAGGATTTGATAGAAGTGCCTTTAATTCGCGATGGTGCCATCGTGACTGTATCCGCACGTCGTGGAGGGATTACGGTTAAAAGAGAAATGAGAGCCCGCGGCAATGGTGGTTTGGGAGATCCGATTACACTGATCGCATTGGAAGGCCGCGATCGATTGACGGCGACGGTATCTGGTTATAACCAGGCTGAAGTCAATTATCGGCCTGCAAATGAAATCCAACGCGATTCTAGAGTTCAATTTATTTCTGGTGCAACAGGATCAAGGGGTTCTATCAATCGCGGTGGAGTGCGTCGAAACCCTGCTCAATCAGTGATTCGAAGAGTAGGGGGGACTCGATGAAAAAAACGAATATGAGAAACTGGCCAAATCTGAGGGGGAACCAGAGAAATAGTGAGCAAATCTGCCAACGCGATTGGATGTTGGCAATATTACGGGAGGCGATTTCTCTGGGATGTATCGTATTGTTATGTACTTCGGTTGTGCAGGCACAGTCTCCAGCAGTGCAGGCAAACTCGGCCACAACAATACGATCGTCCCAGGGTACTTCCACATCTGGTACTGAGAAAGAAAAGCAGCCATCTCAACGCAGACGATTAAGAAAAACGGAAAGGATTGCCGCTCAAATAGATGATTTCGGTGCTGTGTCTGAATCAGTTCAAGTGACAGAGTCGCTGGCGAATACATTTGGCCAAGGAGATTTATATACGTATTCCCCCAAACCTCCACTGATTAAGGATTATTCGTTGATTTATGTTCCACCCTTGGAACCTATCGTAGTGAAGGTCCACGATATCATCACTATCTTGGTTGATGAAAAGTCGAGTGTGACTGTTGATTCCCGTTTTAATCGAAATCGAACTGAAATATTGAAAGCTGAGTTGAAAGAATTTTTACGAATTGATCAGAAAGGAAATTTGGCCCCTGCTGCCTTGAATAGTCCCAAGATCGATGCTCAGCTGCAAGGACGTTTGCAAAGTACAGGGCAGTTGGCGGATCGTGAAGGAATTCAATATCGAATTGCGGCGATTGTGGTTGATATTCGTCCGAATGGAAATCTGATTCTGGAAGCGCGAAAAAGTATTCGAACAAATCGTGATGTCTGGGAATATCGTTTAACAGGTGAAATTCGCAGTAAAGATGTGAATCGTGACAACACGGCATTAAGCGAGAATATTGCCAATTTGGATATTGTCAAACATCAGAGAGGTAAAGTCTATCAGAGCACGAAAAGACCATGGGGGGTTGTTTTGTACGATTGGTTCTTTCCTTTTTAATCCCAGTACCTTTTGTTGATCAATCACGAGAAGATATTATGCGAGCCCGGTTATTCAAATCAGTTGCTTTCTTGATTGTTTCCATGGTCACCCTGCAGTGTTCTATTGCAGATTTGTGGGCACGTACACGCGTCGAAAATATTTGTAGCGTTTATGGAATGAAGGAAATCAAACTCACAGGCATGGGTCTGATTGTTGGTTTGGACGGAACGGGTGATGGAGGAAAAAATCTTCCTGCGATACGAAGTTTGGCGGCAGCTTTGAAACATTTAAATAACCCTGTCGTTGATTTAAAAGACCTATATGCAGCCAACAATGTGGCACTCGTTATGATTGAAGCCACGATTCCAGCCAGTGGCATCCGTAAAGGCCAAAAACTGGACTGCTTTGTCAGTTCGATGTTGGGGGCCAAAAGCTTGCGAGGCGGACGTTTATTAGTTGCACCAGTTGCTACTCCTGAAATCGGTAACGGAGTGGGAGCTGGGCTTTGTTCGGGAGCTGTCATTTTGGAGGATGAAACCTCGCTCGCGACGGGGAAGATTATTAATGGTCTGGTTATGGAACGGGATTTCGAACTTCCCTTTATTGACCGTAAAACGCGTTCTATTACTTTACTCATCGATAAGCGACACGCAGGTTTTCATACCGCCAGTGAAGTCTCACGTGTGATTAACTCTGAGTTTAGTTTCGAAGCCGGAAATCGACAGTTGGCGATTGCACAAGGGCCAGGTAGGGTCTTTATTAGAATTCCAAAACAATACACAGAATCTCCAGTCGAATTTATTGCGGCAGTAATGGAAGTGGGGATTGACCGCCCTCATCAACAGGCCCGTGTGGTCGTCAATCCAAAATCACAAACCGTGGTCGTTACCGGTGAAGTTGAAATCAGTCCGGTAGTGATTTCGCATAAGAATCTTACTGTGGGTGTTGGTAATGCGGCGGAGGGGGGGATACCAGGAGGCTTTGTACCCATTGTTGGTCAGCAAGGTCAACAGAGTACACAACGTTTGCAGCAATTAGTTGAGGCGTTAAATCAATTGCGAGTTCCCACAGAGGATGTGATTAGTATTATTCGTGAGTTGCATCGATCAGGAAAACTACACGCTGAGTACGATGAGCATTAATCTTAACGACGGAATTTTGTGCTATTTGTTTTTTATTTTTAAAAGGGAAAACCAGTCATGTCCCCCGTGTCTGCAATTCAACCAGCAATCAAGCAAACATCGCTTACTAAAAACGAGGCAAATGCGCCCACGCAGTTAACTCAGACAAAGAAAAATTCTTCTGAGTTGAAAGATGCATTTCAGGATTTTGTAGCGGGGACTTTTTACAAGCAAATGTTCAAAGCTTTAAGGTCTGGACAAAATAAGCCCGCATATTTTCATGGTGGACAAGCTGAAGAGCTGTTTCAGTCTCACATGGATCAACAAATCTCCGAAGATCTGGCCAAGCAACACGGCAGTGCCTTGTCGGATACCCTCTTCACCTCATTTGCGCGGCAAATGAATGCAATCTCTGTCGAATCGTTGAATCTTTCTTCTAGCACAACGTCATAAAAAATAAGAGTTTGCGCATCTTTGAAAAATTCTGACTAAATCAGACGCGAGAGATGGTCCGATTATGTCGATTATAACGATAGGCGATTTTCACCGCTCGCGAGGGCGAATTATGTAATCAGGGAGAAAGGGGGCTCCCATGCATGCAGAACAGACTGCGTCTACGCAGACCACTCAGCGGCAGTTATTAGGACAAACAGTTGGGATTCTAAATGATTTAGAACCGATTCAAAAACAACTGCTTAATCTCTATCAGGAAAAATCGAAAGCACTCAAGCAGGTCGATGTGGCATTGATCGAACAGTTGGGAGTTCTTGAAGAACAGCTGACTCGTGACCTTCAATTTGTGTTACTCAGACGGCAGCAACTGCTACAGGCAGCAGAACAGCAGGGGCTCCCTGCCGATTCGATGCAGAATTTACTCTCCGGGTTAGGTGTAGAAGAATCGAATCCTATTTTTCAACGCATTTATGATGCGCAAGAGCGCTCACAGGCTTTAAGGCATGAAAGCTGGGTGCAGTGGATCGTCTCGCAGCGATCCTACCACCATTATTCTCAGATTTTGGAACTGATTGCCCACGCGGGGAAAAAAGTACCTACTTACTCTCGCGGTCAAAATGAAAACAATACAGGGGGAGCGATTTTTGACGCATCAGCTTAACTCAGTTTTATAAAGAGCTGAATTTGATGTGTTAAATTCGCGTAATTTTTTACGGGATTGTTGACATGGGACTTAATGCAACGCTAGCAATGGCCAAGCAGTCGCTTGAGATGTTTGGAACTGGTATTCAAGTTGCCGGTCAGAATATCTCAAATGCGGGGACTCCCGGTTATATCCGCGAAGAAATGGTGGTTAACGCCGCTGATCCGTTTCGACAGGGTGCGCTTGTTCTGGGGACCGGAGCAGAAATCTCTGGAATTCAGCAACAGATCGATTTGTTCCTGGAAACGCGTATTCATTCAGCCAATACGGAATATTCCTCAATTCAAGAACGGAATCTGATTTATAAACAACTGGAGAGCGAATTACGAGAATTATCAGAGGGAGATCTTTCAACTGGACTGAATGATTTTTTGGCGACAATCAATAATGTTGTGAATCAACCTGGTTCGATTCCCGATCGTGAGTTTGTGATCAACGAAGCTGAAAAGTTCGCTGCGGAAATTAATTCACTCCGTTTAAGAGTGAATGAACTGAGAGAAGTACAATCGGTTAACGTTGAAAATCTGGTGAAAGAAGCCAACGAACTGATCGATACAATCATTGATCTGAACCCAAAGATCTCCAGGTTGGAAGCTTCCGGTTTATTACAAAGTGATGCGGGTGGTTTGAGAACGCAACGTTATACAGCGTTGAATCGTTTATCAGAGTTGGTTCCCGTTCGCTACCGAGAACGAAATGACGGTGCAATTGATGTTTTTACCGGCTCCGATTTTCTGATATTAGCAGGAACTTCTCAACAACTGACATTGCAAACTGACACAGATCGAGGTGTCGTTGTACACGAAGTGTCACTCTCACAGACCAAAAGTACGATCTCACGTACAGGTGGAGAACTAAAGGGGATTATCGAAGGGCGGGATGATATTCTCGGTGGGTTTGTGGATGATCTCGATACGTATGCATCCAACTTGATTTTTGAGTTCAATAAAATTCATGCCTCAGGTCAGGGTACCGCTGGTTTCGAGCAATTAACTTCTGCATCCCGCGCGCTTGATCCTACTGCGACGCTCAATTCCTCTCAGTCAGGCCTGCCTTTTCAGCCTACGCATGGCAGTTTTCAAATTAAAGTCACTAATAAAACAACCGGGCTTACTAATACTTCAACGATCAATGTTGACTTGGACGGAATTGGCGCGGATACCACATTAAACAGTTTGTCAGCAGCCATTGGAGGTGTTGCCAATTTGAGTTCCTCAGTGACAACTGATGGACATCTCACAATTACTGCCAGTTCTGACTTTGAGTTTCAATTTGCCAATGATACGAGTGGTGCTTTGGCTACGATCGGGATCAATACTTTATTTACAGGTAGTAATTCCAACGACATCCAAATTAATTCTGTAATCAAACAGAACCAACAATTTTTAGCAACAGGTCAGGGGGGAGGCCCTTCTGACGGTAGCAATGCGGTTTTATTGGCTGCGTTTGCTGAGAATCCCATCGATGCTTTGGGAGGCATTAATCTGGATGGCTACTACGAAAAAGTCGTAGCAAATGTCGCACAGTCTTCTGCTTCGGAAGCAGCACTCTCTGAAGGAGCACAAGCCTTTAGAGAGTCTTTGTTTGGACAACGTGAGCAGTTTTCCGGAGTCAGTATCGACGAAGAAACCATTAAGGTCTTAACATTTCAGCGGGCGTTTCAATCTGCTGCCCGACTGGTTAGTACAGTCGATGAACTATTTACGATTCTACTTAATATCTGATTAGAGCAACGTTTTTCAAATTTGTTTCAAGTTCCTTTTGGTGTAATGAACAATGAGTATTGGTCCTATACTGCCAGGCCGTCTGCCTTCTACAATGCTCTCTGAAAGGTTGAAGGTTTCGCTGAATGACAATGCATTAGAATTAGCGAAACTTCAGCAACAGGTCTCGACAGGGCAGAAATATACTTTAGCCAGTGAATCGCCTGGAGCGGCGTTACGTACAATTATCTTACAGAGCACGTTTGAACGCCAGCAACAATATCAGACGAATATCAACACTAGTGCCAGTTTATTGACGGCGAGTGAGGCGGCTTTGCTTGGTGTGGGGGATGCATTGAATCAGGCAAAATCTCTCTCGCTGACAGGCATCGGTAATACAGTGACGGATGCTGAGCGACTTGCTTTAGCCGACGAGATTGTCTCTTTACGAACTCAGGTTCTTAACATCGGTAATACAGAGTTTCGTGGTCAATATCTTTTTTCAGGTAGTCAAACAGGAGTGGCTCCGTTTGAAGAACTGGCGAACGGCCAGATTGTTTATCGTGGTGACACTCACGAAATTGAATCATATATTGGTTCACAAGTATTACTGCCAAATAACTTTGACGGGATTACGGCGTTTTCAGCAAGCACACCTGAAGTGGGTGACGATATTAATCCTGCGTTGACTCTCCAAACCAAAATTTCTGATTTACACAGTGGGAGAGGTTTGAGTCAGGGTTCGCTCACAGTGACGTTGGATAATGGAACTCCTCAGACACAAACGGTGGATCTTTCCGGCGCGGAAACAGTCCAGGATCTCAAGACACTTTTAGAAGATGCATTTGCAGCAGGGCCATTGACTTTAACTGTCGATATTGACCCCGCGAGTCAAAATGGACTCCGTTTGACCCCTTCGGCTGGTACAGTCGCTGTATCGAATTTGGCAGGTTCCACTTTGGCGACCGATTTGGGAATTGCCAGTGCCGCGGTGGCGCAAGTAAACGGGACTGATCTTGATCCGGGTATCACATTGCAAACGACATTGGCTTCGCTCAATGGTGGCACAGGAATTGGCACGACTCTCGGTAAAGGACTGGTGATCAATAACGGTGGCAAAACGGAAACGATTGATCTTTCTACCGCGAACACGATTGAAGATGTGTTCAACCTGATCCGCACACTCGATCCAAATTTGAACCTTGGGATAAATAAAAGTCAGAATGGTTTAGCGATTTCCAGTCGCATCAGTGGCGCCGACTTCTCAATTGGCGAGAATGACAGTGGAACCAATGCTGCCGGTTTGGGAATTGCAACTTTTTCAGCAAGTACTCCACTTTCCGAATTGAATTATGGGAGGGGCGTTGATGTTGATTCTTCCAATCAACTCCAAATCATTCGCCGTGATGGATCGACGATCGATATTGATCTTAGTGGTTCAGTCACGGTTCAAGATGTGATAGACAAGATAAATGATTTCGAGACGTTTGATGGGACTACGTTGCTGGCGGACTTGAATCTGGGACAGGGGGTTCCCGTTGGTGCAACAACTTTGGACATTACTCGTAGAGATGCTTCGGTTGTAAATGTCAACTTGGCTGGTGATACTACCGTTCAAGACGTATTGGATTCGATTAACGCCGTTGATCCAGGCAATCTGGTTGCCAGTATTGATCCAACAACAAATGCCATCCAGATCACTGACAATTCTGGTGCGGGACCATTAAGCATTGCCAGTAATGTGGTTTCGGAGGCCTTGGGACTGGCTGTCACTGAACCGGGAACAAACAATGCGATTCCATTACAAGGGAATTTTATTCCTATTCAGCTCCAGGCAACACTGAATACAACAGGCAATGGCCTTACCATTTTTGATGGATCAGGAACGGGACAATTGGAAATTCCTCCGATTGAAATTGCTTTCGCACTAGGTATTGCGGGTGTGGAAGCTGGCAATGACCCATTGGTCGGGCTGGTAGGTAAAGAGCCCAACCCATTGGAATCCAAAGGAGTTTTGAGCCTGCTTTCTCGATTGGAAACCGGTTTGAGAAATGGCAATGATCAGGAAATTGAGCGGATCGGCGTTTTGATTGAGAACGAAATTGGTCGAATGACTCGCCTCCGAGGTGATATTGGTTCGCGCCTCAAGGTCCTGCAAGAGGCTGATAACCGACTCAAAGATCAAGAAGTGGAACTCAAGGATTCAATTTCGAAGGAATTTGAAGCAGACCTGACTGAAGTGATTGTTGAAATTACACAACGGCAAACGGCTTTCGAGGCGAATCTACAGGTTACCTCTCAGGCTTTACAATTGACATTACTGTCGTTTCTCTGATCTCGTTCGTTGAAGTATTCCTGAGACGCAACTAAACCTGAGCGAAAAAGTGGCTTTTCTGA
Source organism: Gimesia aquarii (assembly GCF_007748175.1). Lineage (NCBI taxonomy): Bacteria > Pseudomonadati > Planctomycetota > Planctomycetia > Planctomycetales > Planctomycetaceae > Gimesia > Gimesia aquarii. The sequence goes on along the minus strand of NZ_CP037422.1, from coordinate 2,791,553 downwards.
GCTTTTTTGCAGTCCAGCTCAAATTTTCCGTCTCACATAAGTTGAAGATGTGCGTTAAAAAGGTTACTGTTATCCGCTCCCCTGCGGTTGGTATGCGCTCATTTTGCAGGCGTTTTCTAGTCAATTGGCAGGAGTTTGACTACAATCTAACATGCCTTTTAGAAGTGCATTTTGATATAAGTCTTTAACATTGAATCGTTTACGTTTGAGGAAATACTGGTGTCTACGACTAAAACCTATATGGCGAATGCAAAAACAATCGATCCTCAATGGTTCGTTGTGGATGCAGATAACATGATTGTGGGGCGGCTCGCTACGAAGCTTGCTACTGTTTTAATGGGTAAGCATAAGCCAAGTTATACCCCTCACGTTGATACCGGGGACTACGTAATCGTTGTAAACTGTGACAAGGTAAGGTTTTCTGGCAAATCACTTGCTCATGAAACTCATCCCTATTTCTCGAAGAAGATGTTACAGAAGACCTACTCCTCATATAGTGGTTATCCCAGTGGTTTGAAACTCGTATCCGCAGAAAAGAAGCTGGAGCGTGGTCAATCGACTCAGGTCCTTTCTGAGGCCGTTCGGCGGATGCTCCCCAAAAATAAGCTGGGCCGCCAAATGTTGAAAAAACTGAAATTATACGCAGGACCTACTCACGAACATCAATCACAAAAGCCTCAAGACATGCCAGACTACCTGCTGCCGTAGTGCTTTATGTTACGTGAATGAAACTAAAAACTTCTCTACTTATCCTTTTTTCAGAATTAAAAAGTAGTTAACTGTTATGGAAAATGAGACTCCGGAAGAAGACACAACACAAGAAACGCCAGAAGTAGGAGCTGCTGAGCAAGCAGCGGATCTAACAACAGAGGAAACTGTTGATTCAGGTGTTCCGGAATTGACCCTGGGTTCTACTCTGGCTTCAGATGTTGAAGAAGAAGACGACGTTGTAAAACCAGAACCGATTATTCGAGGAAAACTGGATAAGCACGGCGTCGCGATGGGAACAGGTCGTCGTAAAACCGCAGTGGCACGAGTTCGTATTAAGGCAGGTTCCGGAAGCCTGACGATCAATGGGGTTTCTCTGGATGACTACCTCAAAGTTGAGCGCGACCGGCAAATGGTGGAAGCTCCTCTCAAAGCAACTGAGACATTTGGTAAAGTCGATGTCTGGGTACGTGTAAATGGGGGAGGAACAACAGGGCAGACGGGGGCCATCGTTTTGGGGATTGCTCGTGCTCTCGAAGCCTACAATAGTCAGTTCCACGAAACTTTGAGTGCCGGACGATTCCTGACACGTGATAGTCGTATGGTGGAACGTAAGAAATTTGGTTACAAGAAAGCACGTAAGAGTTTTCAGTTCTCCAAGCGATGATCTACATGTCGTTATTTTCAGACGACGCTCAAGTTTGTTGTCTGTATGAAGTCATCGACACCCTGACTGGTGACCTATTCCAGTGAGGGTGTTTTTTTATCGCAATTTTCTGCTGATTTGTATCTGGTGATCATATTCGTTGAATTTTCAACATCTTGAAAGAAAGGGGCATGAATAATGTATGGGCGATTATTGCTTCCGGAACTTCAAGTACTATTGGACGAAAATGATACTGCAGGAATCAAGGAATTTTGCGATGCCCTTTATCCTGCAGTGACGTCAGAGATTCTGGAAGAACTTGAGAGTCAGGATGTCTGGCGTGTGCTCTCTTGTTGTGAGCCTGAGAAGCAGGCTGAGATATTTCAGTTCCTGGCCTTACCACAACAGATTGAAATTGTGGACGTGATTGAGCGTGGCCCGCTTTCGAAACTGATTGAAGAGATGGCTCCCGATGACCGCGTCGATTTATTATCACGGATGGATGATGAGCGTGTCGAGGAACTCTTGCCTTTGATAGCACAAGCGGAGCGGAGCGATATTCGTAAACTGCTTTCTTACCCGGAAGATAGTGCCGGCGCCATCATGACGACGGAGTATGCTTCACTACCAGAAAATATTTCTGTGGCACAGGCACTGGAAAAACTGAGATTGCAGGCACCGGACAGCGAAATTATTTCCTATATTTATATCGTTGATGAAGGGCGTCGCCTACAGGGAATTGTGTCTTTGCGCGAATTAATTTTTGCCCGTCCGACTCGCCCTTTGTCAGAATTGACCAATCGGGATGTGATCTCTGTGCGTGTAGATGATGACCAGGAATTTGTAGCCCAGCAAATGGCAAAGTATGACTTTGTCGCAATTCCTGTCGTTGATCACCAGAACCAACTAGTGGGAATTGTGACGCACGATGATGCCATCGACATTATGCAGGAAGAAGCGACCGAGGATACTTATCGATTGGCGGCTGTCGAACCGTTGGAAGACAGTTATCTCTCCACATCGTTACGGACTGTCGTTCAGAAACGAATTGGCTGGTTAATTTTTCTCCTGGTTCCTTCATTTTTGGCTGCGAAGGTGTTGCAACATTATGAAGGGTTATCGGACAAGTATGAATGGCTGGTTTTATTTATCCCACTCATTCTCGCCAGTGGTGGTAATGCCGGTTCTCAGTCAGCAACTTTGATCATTCGGGCCATGGCACTGGAGTCGAATATCCCGCAAGGTGATTTGACTGCGCTATTGCGTAAAGAAATCCAACTGGGGCTGATGTTGGGAGGGGTTCTTGCTTCAATCAGTTTTATCATTGCCTGGGCTTTTACCGCGTACCTCATTCAGGCAACTGTAGTGGGATTGGCTGTTTTTTTAGTCGTATTGATGGGGATCTCAGCGGGTGGCATGTTGCCAATGGGATTCCGTCGGTTGGGTATGGATCCGGCGCTGATGTCGAATCCCTTTATCACGGCACTGGTCGATATCTTGGGATTGGTGATCTACTTCCAGGTAGCCATTTATCTGGTAAGTTAAGATTCTTATTGTTTTAGTGCCGAACTGAAGTGGTTTCAGACTTTTTTTTGATCGGATTCAGTACTCAGCGCCTTCAGTTCAATCCCCATCATTTTCATCAATTCCAGAGCATTGCTGTGTTCGACGATTCCAGGCCGCATGCGATAATCAAAAGTCATTTCGCCATCAATGAGCTGGTCTTCAAAATGAACGTTCTTTGCCTGATTTCCGAATTGGGTCGTAATTTCTGTCAGTGCCAGATCGTGAGTTGTGACGATTCCAATTCCCCCTCGTTCAATCAGAGTTTCAATCACACTTTGCGCACCTATGCGGCGATCATGGGAATTGGTGCCTTGCAAGATTTCATCGAGTAAAAATAGAACAGGCATCGGATCGTCCGCCAAATGGACGACAGCCGAAAGTCGTGCAACCGATTGATAGAACAGCGAGGCTCCCTGTTGTAGCGAATCTTGAACTCGCATCGCAGTTCCTGCCTGCATTGGCGAAACAGTGAACTTAGCAGCGCGTACTGGCGCCCCGATCATTGCAAGCACGAAGTTTGTACCTACTGTTCGCATCAGTGTGCTTTTGCCTGACATATTCGAGCCACTAATCATGAGCAATCGATTGTCTGCATTCAATGTCACATCGTTGCGAACGACCTCTTTGAGTGGGATTAAGGGGTGTCCCAGCTCAGTTGCTTCCAGACATGGTCCGACTTCTGATTCAATAATTTCAGGAAAAGGATCTTCGGGATGTTCGTAAGCGTACCCGGCGAGTGAACACAAGGCTTCGAATTCTCCAACGGCTGACAACCAATCGGGGCAATGTGGTCCTATGTGAATGATCCAACGCTGGATGGCGTAAACGTAGTGAAAAGGAATCCCCAATAAGATGGCTAATGGAGCAGAAAACTGATTACGAAAACAGTTATTCAATCCCTGAATCTGTCGGCGTAGTTGAGCAATACTTTGTGATGGAGGAATCCCGTCTGTTTCTAATGCTGAAACGATGGCTTTTAAATGAGGGGCTTCAAATTGTCTTTGTTCTATCAGTGACAATACATCCGAGAGTACCGCTAAGCCGTTACGGACTTCATCAGTCTGGTTCAGTAATTCGCGGATTCGAGGTCCGATAAAAAATAATAAGCAGACCTGAATGATAATTGCGACACAAATGGGGGCGATGCCGGTATAGGAAAGCATCCAACTGATGACAGTACAGGCAGCAAAGATGCCCATAATTACCGATGCCCATTGTAACGGAGCGGGAATTGTTGTCAGCGGTTGTTGCACCCACTCTGATAAATGTGTTTGCTCGATATCGTTGTGGACTTCCGCTTCCAGCAATTCAAGTTCTTCGCGAAAATCTAACTCGTTTCGAAGTTCTTCAACGGCTTGTTGGCGTTCTTTGATTTCCTTTGTTGAAGCAGGAGAAAGTAACCAGCGTGCCAGTGTCTCTTCACCCAGTTTGGTTCGCGCGCTGCACATGAGCTGAAAGAGTGATCCTCGCCCGAGGAGATCGAGGTCACCGGCATACATATGCTGTGGATCAAAAAATTCCTCACCCGTCGGACGGACATCGACCCATTGATCGTTCAGACGATCAAGTGAAGTTCGGTAATACGCTTCTGCAAGTCGAGCTTGTCTCAAACGACGAACACAGCGTGCGTGTAAAATAATGAGCAAAATAAACGTCAAAATGGGAAGCCAGATCAACTGTAAGCTGAAAAGTCCCCAGATTGTAGATGCCATTAAGATTGCCACCGCGGCTAGAAATACGAAACCTCGCAGATTTGAATAGAGGTCGCTTTGTTTTGTGAGTGCTCGTACCTTGCTCGCACGACTCTCGAGCCGTTGTTCGTATTCTAATTGGGGGGATTGCTTAATTGGGGAAGGTTGCATGGAGTTAATATTTTATCGAGAACGCCCATCTGGAAAAGCTCACTTCTAACCTATTGGAGGTTTCATTGCCAGCGTAAACAAAGAGGAATTCTTGTTTGCAAAGACTCTCCGTACAGTGTAAAAAAAGTGGATACTTACTTTTTTATAGGAAGAATGCTCAGCATGGAACAGATATCAGTCATAGATACCCACCAGCATCTCTGGGATTTGGACTTGTTTCAGCTTCCCTGGCTTGAACTCCCGGGCATCTCGTCTTTACGACGTAGTTTTCTAATGTCTGATTATCTCGAAGCAACACAGAATTGCGGCATCGCACAAACTGTGTATATGGAAGTGAATGTTCATCCGGATCTTCAGCGGCAGGAGGCAAGGCACGTATTGGAATTATGCAGTCAGGCAGAAAATCCCATGTCGGGGGCTGTGATTGGTGGGATGCCGGGAGAATCAGGCTTTGGTCAATATCTCGAAGAATTTGCTGAGAATCCATTTCTGAAAGGAGTCAGGACGGTTTTACATGATCCAGACCGACCACAAGGTATGTGCCTCAAACTACAATTCAAGGAAAATATCAAACTGCTTGGAGAAATGGGCTTGAGTTTTGACTTGTGTATGCGACCAGGAGAAATTAAGGATGCAGTTGAATTGGTTGATGCCTGTCCGTCAACCCGTTTTATTGTCGATCATTGCGGCAATATGAGTGTGCAGCCTCATGAGCAGGACAGTCGTCCTGAGTGGGAACAGGGAATGCGATTACTGGCTGAACGTGAGCAGGTCATGTGCAAGATTTCGGGAATCGTGGTGACGGCCACACCTGGAGTATGGCAACCCATTGATTTAAAAGAGAATATTGATTTCTGCCTGGACACATTTGGAGAAGACCGTGTATTTTTTGGAGGCGATTGGCCCGTCTGTACGCTGAGTGCAACATATGATTCCTGGTTCAACGCATTGAAGTGGATTGTTCGGGAACGTTCTTCCACATTTCAGCAGAAGTTATTTCACGATAATGCACAGGCCTTTTATGGCCTCAATTCTCTATAATTTTTCTTGTGAAAAATCTTCCAGGAATTCATCACTTTCGATCATATCCAGGCTGGGACCGGTCTCTTCCTTGAGGTCTTTGGATCGATAGTAAAGTTTAACGGGGATCTCTTTGAAAGGAAGTTGCTCACGTAAAACACCGCTCAGGTAACGTTTCCAGGATTCGGTGAAGAGTTTAGAGTCGTTGCACTTCAGTACGATTGTCGGTGGTTCGGTAGCCACTTGTGTGGCATAAAATATTTTGGGGCGTCGATTTTTTGAGTAGGGTGGTTGATTATTATGGATTGCTGCGCGAACGATTTTATTCAAGCGTCCCGTCGAAATTCGGAGGCGTGATTGTTTATAAATAGTTTGTGCCAGATTAATAACTTGTTTGATGTTTCGCGAATCACGGGCGGTCACAAAAGCTACAGGAGCATGTCGCATTGTACGAAACTCCGAGGTTAAATACTCATCCCACTTTTCCGACGTCATTTGACTTTCGCGTCCCAGATCCCATTTATTAATCACAAAAATACAAGGCTTGTAGTTTTCGTCGATTTCGGCGACCAGTTGTTTGTCGACTTTGGAAATCGTTTCCTGGGAATCAAAAAACATCAACACTACGTTGGCACGCCGGATACTGCGTTTGGCACGTGCCAAGCCATAGTATTCGATATCGTTGGCCAGGCTTTTTCGTTTGCGGACTCCAGGGGTATCTATGGCGAGGAAGGATTTATCGTCAAATTCAAAACGAATATCGACACTATCCCGGGTTGTGCCGGCAACTTCACTGACAATCATTCTTTCTGATTCTGCCAGTGCATTAATAAAGGTACTCTTGCCTACATTGCGTCGCCCTACTATGGCAATTTTCAGTTCCGGCTCGGCTGAAAGCGCTTCTCCCTCTGTTTCTTCGAATTCTTCAGCAGGTGGCAGGTGATCGAGGAGGGCTTTAACAAGTTCTTTGCGGTTCCGATTTCCTTTGACGCTGGTTAAGACGACCGGTGCATTGGTCAGGCGAAAGAATTGTGCCGCTTCATCATCTGTTTTTGTTGAATCACATTTATTGATACAGAGGATTTTTGGTTTTTCTATTGACCGTAATCGTTGAGCGACCTCTTCATCCAAATGGGCTACTCCCATTGTGCCGTCGACCACAAACAGAATCAGGTCTGCTTCGTCAATTCCCACTTGAATCTGGCGTTCGATATCTTCTGATAAATCATCACTGTCAGTAATGCCAATTCCACCTGTATCAACCAGCTCGAAGTAACGATCTTGTTCGTTCACCAGATACGTCACACGATCCCGGGTGACACCTGCCGTGGGGTCGACGATGGCAACACGATGGCCGGCAAGCCAGTTGAAAATTGAACTTTTGCCAACATTGGGACGTCCCACAATGGCAATTTTGGGTACAGCCATGATTTACACGTTTTCTAAAGAATGCGTTCTTGCGTTTGAAATCAGACAGGATCGGTTTTGCTCTCTTGATTTCCCAACACAAGGCTTGTATTCCAGAGTGTGTTGGTATCAGAATTAGATAGAGCGTCCGTCGATTCAGTTTTTTGGTATTATATGCTAATTCACTCGTCAGTGCTCATGTTGGGCCGCAGTTTATAGAACCCTGCTGGCCATTTTGACGGTCGTAGCAATTTCATCGACAAAGTCAGATTTCTATAGGTTATCCAGTTGGCAGCGGTTTGTTAATCTACTGGAGTGATACGTTTGGGAACTTCCAGTGAAATGACAGCATTTGAACAAGAATTGGCTATTTGGGGGCCTAAATCCAGCTATTTTCAGGGAACGGATGCTCTTGTCGGTTTGCAGCAGGCTCAGGCCTACTGTCGGAAAATCGCTTTGGGACATTACGAAAATTTTCCCGTTGTTTCCTGTGCCTTACCACGTTATTTGCGGCAGCACTTTTTTAACGTGTATGCGTTTTGTCGTTGGGCTGACGACTTGGGTGACGAAGTTCAGGAAGCAGAGGCTTCCCTGGCTCTGCTCGCCTGGTGGCGGTCACAATTAACCAGCTGCTATCAGGTGCTTTCTGGTTCTTCTGAGGATGGTCAACACTCTGTACCCCGCCTGCATCCTGTGTTCGTTGCTTTGGCTCCTACAATTCAGGAATTTGAACTGCCTCAACAAGCGTTTGATGATCTGATTCAGGCATTTGAGCAAGATCAGCATGTTGTAGAATATCAGTCGTTTGAGCAACTGCTGGCCTATTGTCAAAAGAGTGCCAATCCTGTGGGGCGACTTGTGCTCCATCTTTGTCGCACTGTCTCACCAACTCATTTGGAGTGGTCTGATTCCATCTGCACCGGGTTGCAACTCGCAAACTTCTGGCAAGATGTTGCTCGCGATTTTGCTATCGGACGAATTTACCTACCTGTAGAAGACCGTGAGCGATTTGGCTATACCAGAGCACAATTAGAACAAAACGAGTACAATCAGCAATTCCAGCAACTCATGGATTTCGAAGTCCAGCGCGCGCGGCAGTTTCTTTTAGATGGCCTGCCGTTGATATCACATCTGCCCGGACGATTACAAATTGATATTGATCTGTTTGCGCGAGGTGGTCTGAAAATTCTGGATCGTATCGAACGTTTGCAGTTTAATGTTTGGCAACAGAGGCCCGTTCTAACACGCTTCGATTTTGTAGTGTTGTTACTAAAAAGTTCGTTCAGGCAGTTTGGGGGTATGCGGCGTTAAACAACAAGGCTTCACACATTTTTAATCCTTTTCTGTTCTGGGATTTGCAAAGTATATTTTGTTTCAAACCATCTTTGCTCGCTCTCAATATAGCGTCTTCTTGCAAGCTGAACGGGCTTTTTAAACTTTGACGATTAGCAAGTTGAGAAAAAAATCTTTTGCATTTTTTCATCACCTGTCGATTGGATTTGCATGAAAATTGTGTGTAGTTTCTACAAATAAAGGGTTTTCTTGAGTCTCGTTAATGATTCTTGACATCTTTGGACGATGTCCAATATTTAGTATTGACTACTGGAATATACACACTATATTGGGTATTGTGAGTGAGTGACTCAGACAAAACAATGTACAAAAAGTGATGTCTGAGTCGAAATGAACGTTGGTTTTATCGAACCTCGTGATAGTGGTTTTTTGAATAGATTCGGCCTGCTTTGAGTCTCTGATAAGAGCGCCCGCAGTGCCTATTTTTTAATTGAAAAACGAATCTTTCACAGTTCGATGGACTAGTGGCTCTCACATTTTCAGATGGTATTCAGAAATCGAATTTCAGATCAGTGAGGGTTCGTAAGAGCAAAGGGAGTTGCCAGTTCATGTATGAATCTGTCTACGCGCCCCTTTCTCTTCATGTTTCCCATCTTGTCTGTGACACCATTTCTGATTATCTGATCTGAGAGCACCATTTGTGGGAGCACTGATTGATGACAGTGTTCCTGTATGAATGTAATTAAAGCTGCTGTCGGCATGGACGCAGCCAGATTTTTAGTATTCCATTTTAAGGAGGCAATCGAATGATTCGAGCGCAAACAGAATGGATCGTCACGAAGCGTGGAGGTAGAAAAGCCTCATTTGATGCTTCACTGATCGGTCGGGCAATTTCCAACGCGTTCCGCGCGGAACTGAATCTTGCAGAAAATCAGCCACTTGATGATGAGATCCGGATGGAGATTCCGGAAATGGTTGAGTCGGTTGCCAATGAAATAGCATCAGCAGCCAGTAGTGAATCTGGTATTGAAGTCGAAAAAATTCAAGATGTTGTCGAGATGACACTGATGCGACAGGGGCACTATCGAATTGCCCGTCGTTACATCGTTTACCGTGCAGAACGCGCCAAGTTGCGTGCATTACGGGCTACAGATGATCTGGTAGAAGAGTCGGAAACAATCAAGTCGGCGACTCCCCGATTTCATGTTGTTCTCATGGATGGCTCAAAGGTCGCCTTTGATGAATCACGTATTTTGGCTCGTCTTTCAGAAGCTTGTCGCGGTTTGGGAGATATCTGCTCGGCTGAGGAATTGCTGGAAGAGGTGATGCGTTCTATTTTCGATGGGATTTCTGTCGGAGAATTGTATCGCGCCATGATTTTGGCTGCCCGGACGCGCATCGAGTGTGACCCTGCTTACGATACCGTAGCCTCGCGATTGATGTTGAAGATTATCTATAACGACGCTTTGGGAAATGCGCCCGCTGACGTCGATGAATTAAATCAACTGTACGTGGATCGTTTCGAACAGTTTCTGAGTGATGGAATTGAAGCAAAGCGACTGACTCCCGATCTGAATAAATTCGATTTAAAACGGATCAGCGACGCTCTGAAACCAGAACGGGATCACCTGTTTCAATACTTGGGGCTACAGGCGATTTTTGATCGTTATTTATTGCACATTGATGGGCGACGTATTGAAACCCCTCAATATTTCTGGATGCGTGTTTCGATGGGACTTGCTATTCAGGAGTCAGAAGATGCGACTGGACGCGCGATTGAGTTTTATAATATTCTCTCCACGTTCCGATTCACATCGGCAACGCCGACACTGTTTAACTCTGCTACGTTGCACCCCCAGTTGAGTTCCTGTTATCTCTCCACAGTCAATGATGATCTGGATCACATTTTCAAATGTGTCGCCGACAATGCCAAGCTGTCTAAGTGGGCCGGCGGTCTGGGTAATGACTGGACTCAAATCCGGGCAACAAATTCGCACATTAATGGTACGAATGGGCAAAGTCAGGGAGTGATTCCATTCCTGAAGGTCGTCAACGATACAGCTGTTGCCGTTAACCAGGGAGGCAAGCGCAAAGGCGCTGTTTGTTCCTATCTGGAAACATGGCACATGGATGTCGAAGAGTTTCTCGACCTGCGTAAGAATACAGGTGATGATCGACGACGTACCCATGACATGCATACTGCTAACTGGATTCCCGACCTGTTTATGCGTCGTGTACGTGAAGATGGCGATTGGACTTTATTTAGCCCTGACAGTGTGCCTGATCTGCATGATCTTTATGGTCATGCGTTCGAAGAGCGTTATGTCGAATATGAAAAAATGACAGAGACCGGTGAAATCGATTTCTTCCGTCGCGTTTCGGCTGTGGAACTGTGGCGTAAGATGCTGACCCGTCTGTTCGAAACAGGTCATCCCTGGATTACCTGGAAAGATCCTTCTAACCTGCGTTCGCCTCAGGATCATGTGGGGGTTGTTCACAGCAGTAACCTGTGTACTGAGATTCTGTTGAATACATCACGGGATGAAACCGCGGTTTGTAACCTGGGTTCGGTAAACCTGAAGTTGCATATTGTGGATGGTCAGCTTGATCTGGGAATGTTGGAAGAGACCGTTCGTACTGCGATGCGGATGCTCGATAATGTGATTGATATCAATTACTATCCGACTCCGGAAGCACGGAATTCTAATACCAGCCATCGTCCAGTTGGGCTGGGAGTGATGGGCTTCCAGGATGCTCTTCTCGCGCAGGGAATTAGTTATGCCAGCATGCAGGCTGTTGAGTTTGCCGATGCCAGTATGGAAGCGATTTCTTACTTTGCAATTCTGGCTTCTTCCGAATTGGCGGGAGAACGTGGTAGCTATGGGTCTTATACCGGTTCTAAATGGGATCGTGGCCTGCTGCCGATTGATACGCTTGATCTACATGAAAAAGAACGAGGATATCCAATTGAAGTGGATCGACAGACCCGCCTGGACTGGCAGGTTGTCCGGGATGCCATTGCTCAAAAGGGGATGCGTAACAGTAACGTGATGGCAATTGCTCCCACAGCCACCATCTCAACGATCATTGGTGTTTCTCAATCGATCGAACCTTCCTACAAACATTTGTATGTGAAGAGTAACTTGTCTGGAGAGTTTACTCAGGTTAATCGTCAACTGGTTGATGATTTGAAAGAGCGTGGACTCTGGGACCCAGACATGTTGGAAGCACTCAAGTATTATGATGGCTCAGTTTCAGAAATTGATCGTATTCCCGATGATCTGAAAGCCCGTTATCTGACGGCATTTGAAGTCGATCCTAAGTGGGTTATTGAGTGTGCCGCCCATCGCCAGAAATGGATTGATATGGGACAGTCACTGAATTTGTATTTAGCAGAACCCTCCGGCAAAAAGCTAAATGAAATGTATATGCTGGCTTGGGAACGTGGGTTGAAGACGACCTACTATCTGCGAACGCTGGCAGCCACTCAAGTTGAGAAATCAACTGTGGATGTTAATAAGTTTGGAATTCAGCCTCGCTGGATGAAAAGCACAAGTGCATCAGGCGATATTCAGGTTGATCGAGAGGCGGCAGCAACGCTGGTGACTCCTGGTGAATCCTGTAATCTTGATGGCGATTGCGAAGCGTGTCAGTAATCGTAAATTTTGATCCTCAATTCAATTGTGCTCACTTTAAATTTAATAATGGATTTTAAAGAGGTGTTATGATGACAATTCTCAATGCAAATACAGCTTCTTCAACATCGGTTCCTCCTGTAGGCGATACTCCGCAGGGCCGTTTCAAAGCAGATAATAAACGACTGATTAATTGCTCTCAGGTCGACGTCAATCAATTGATGCCTTTAAAGTATCATTGGGCCTGGGAACATTATCTCAATGGTTGTGCCAATCACTGGATGCCCACCGAGGTCGGAATGACCAAAGACATTGAGATGTGGCGTTCCAATAAACTCAGTGAGGGCGAGCGGTTCGTCATCATGCGAAACTTAGGTTTCTTTGCGACAGCTGAGAGCCTGGTAGCAAACAATATCGTGCTGGCTATCTTTAAGCATGTCACTAATGCCGAATGTCGCCAATACTTACTACGTCAGGCTTTTGAAGAAGCCGTGCACTCTCATACGTTTCTGTATGTTGTAGAGAGCCTTGGACTCAATGAGTCTGAAGTCTTCAACATGTATCATGAAGTTCCCGCGATCGCCAAAAAAGATCAGTTGGAAATGGAATTGACTTCTGAAATTCTCGATCCCGAATTTACGACTGATTCTTTTGAAGGGACACAGGCCTTTTTGAAGAATCTGATCGGTTATTATCTGGTCATGGAAGGACTTTTCTTCTATACCGGTTTTGTGATGGTCCTTTCATTCCATCGCCGTAACATGATGACCGGCATTGGCGAACAGTTTCAATATATCCTTCGGGATGAAACGATTCACTTGAACTTCGGCATCGATCTGATCAACGGAATTAAACAGGAAAACCCTGAAGTCTGGACTCCTGAATTCCAGCAAACCATTATTGACCGCATCAAGTATGCTGCTGAGTTGGAAATTGAATACGCCAAGGATTGCCTCCCAACCGGAATTCTCGGGTTGAACGGCGATCTGTTCCGTGAATACGTGCAGCACATTGCTGACCGTCGACTGGAGCGTATTGGCCTCCCTCCCCAGTACGGTTCTTCGAATCCTTTCCCCTGGATGAGCGAAACAATGGACCTTTCTAAAGAGAAGAACTTCTTTGAAACCAGAGTAACGGAATATCAAAGTTCTGGTTCTTTAAGCTGGGACTGATTCAGCAGTTATAAGCATCATGGGCTCACTGGGATGGTGAGCCCATGATGACGAGAGAAGGGGCTACTCCGGGTGGTCCCTTTTTTGTTTGTAGAAAGATCAAATAAATTATTGAATGCTCAGGTTGACGTAATACAGCGTCCTTGTTAACCTCATCCCACTTGAAGCTGCTGGGGTGCCTTGCCGGTAAGCCCGCTTCTACTCGCCTTTTCGTTTTCACAGGAAAACAGGTATGATTCTTTACATGCAGCGCATTCATTGGTGCGATCGACTGTATGTCTCACCCGAATATAGACGGGTTGGAGACGCAGACGAGTCAGAATCTGACCATTGCTCGGTCTAAAACGACACCTCCTTTGCGCGCATAGTGCTCTTGAGATAATCTGTCTCAAATCTCTTTGATTGTAGTGCCAATCGAGCCTGGTTTTGAGAAGTATGTCTTATAAGAGTTGCTAAACCATGTCTGTTCCTGCGCGTTACGGATAAGAACCTGGTAACCAATTTGAACCGGGTATTGTCTAAAAGGTGGTGCAATACTCTGCCATAGTTTATCTGCTTTGGTCAGAGTCTCTTTATATTTTTTATCACGGTCTGTGAAAACAGCGATCGTCTCTGCGCGTCGTGCGCTAAGCTCGTTGCAAAAAAATCACAGACTCGTTCACGCTACCGGTGCGCGAATTCCAAAGTGAACTGTATCGGTAACTTCGTTTCAAGAAATCATCAATCAAAAATAAAGGAGCCAACGCATGGCTATTGCAACAAATCTTGGATTTCCCCGTATTGGAGCCCATCGCGAGTTAAAGCGGGCTATTGAAAAATTCTGGTCCGGTAAAATTGAAGGCGCAGAGTTACTAGAAGTTTGTCGCGAACTGCGGGCTGCAAACTGGAAACTACAGCAGGCCGCAGGCATTGAACATATTCCATCGAATGATTTTTCGATGTACGATCAGGTGCTTGATACGTCGGCGATGGTGGGAGCTGTTCCGAAACGCTATCAATGGTCAGGTGAAACTGTCGATTCTTCGACTTACTTTGCGATGGCCCGTGGTGGAAAAGGAGGAAAATCGGTTGCGGCATCAACTGAAGGTGTTTCCGCGTTAGAAATGACCAAGTGGTTTGATACAAACTACCATTACCTCGTTCCCGAATTTGAGGCACATCAGGAATTCAAGCTATCATCCACCAAGCCCGTGGACGAATACCTGGAAGCCAAAGCATTGGGTATTGAAACAAGACCCGTATTACTGGGACCTGTTTCATTTCTGTTACTCGGCAAGACCTGGGAAGAACAGATTGATCCCTTGAGTCTGTTGGATCGTCTGTTACCCGTCTATGAAGAGGTGCTTTCGCAACTGAAAGAAGCTGGTGCAGAGTGGGTACAGATTGATGAACCTTGTCTGGTGCTCGATCTAACAGAAGCCCAGCGTAAAGCTTTTCAGCAGACGTATGATCGTCTGTGCAAAATAGCTGGTGGCTTAAAAATTGCTCTGGCCACTTATTTTGGTCATTTGCGAGATAACCTGAAGACAGCAGTCTCACTTCCGGTTGCTGCACTCCACATTGATCTGGTACGTGCGCCAGAACAATTAGATGAAGTTTTAGACCAGTTGCCTGCAGAAACATTACTTTCAATTGGCGTGATTGACGGTCGCAACATTTGGAAAAATGATTTCGAAAAGTCATTATTCCTTATTGAAAAAACGATCAACCGGATTGGCTCCGAACGAACTTTGATTGGTCCCTCGTGTTCTTTATTACACAGTCCCGTTGATCTCGACAATGAAACGGATCTGGATGTAGAGATCAAACAATGGTTGGCGTACGCCAAGCAAAAGCTGCAGGAAATTGGAGTACTGACTCAATGTGTCAATCAAGGCAATGAGAGTGTTGCCAATGCTTTGGCTGAGAACCATGCTGCGATGGAAGCCCGCCGTACTTCTCCCAAAGTTCATCGGCAGGATGTGAAGGAGCGTTGTGCTTCGGTGACGGAATCAATCCTGAAACGCCAAAGTCCTTATGTTGATCGATATAAAAAACAGGTGAAAACATTGGGACTTCCACTCTTTCCTACCACCACAATCGGATCGTTTCCTCAGACAAATGAAATTCGTAAGGCACGTGCCGCTCACAAAAAAGGGGAACTTTCGGATGCAGATTATGAAGAGTTTCTGAAAACGTGTATTGCCAGAGACATCAAATACCAGGAAGAGGCAGGGCTTGATGTGCTCGTGCATGGTGAAGCCGAACGAAATGACATGGTTGAATATTTCGGGGAGCAACTGGAAGGATTTCTGGCCACACAGAATGGCTGGGTGCAAAGTTATGGTTCCCGTTGTGTGAAGCCACCGATCATCTTTGGTGACATATGCCGCAAAGGGCCAATGACCATTAAGTGGTCGCAATATGCTCAATCTTGTACAAATAAGTTGATGAAAGGAATGCTGACTGGTCCTGTAACAATTCTACAATGGTCATTTGTACGAGATGATCAGCCTCGAAGCGAAACCTGTCAACAAATCGGACTTGCCATTCGAGATGAGGTGCAGGGATTGGAAGCAAGCGGGATTCGGATCATTCAAATCGATGAGCCAGCTGTACGTGAGGGGTTGCCTTTGCGTCGCACCGATTGGGATGCCTATTTGAAATGGGCCGTCGATTGTTTTCGTCTGGCTTCAGCGGGAGTAAGGGACGAGACACAGATTCATACGCATATGTGTTACTCTGAATTCAATGATATTATTGAAGCCATTGCTGCCCTGGATGCAGACGTGATTTCCATAGAAACATCACGTAGTAATATGGAATTACTGGATGCATTTGTGCAATACAAATATCCCAATGAAATTGGACCTGGAGTATACGATATTCATTCACCACGTGTTCCGACGGTCAAATGGATGGAAGATCTGCTTGAAAAAGCGTTAGATGTTCTGGAGCCTCAGCAGATTTGGGTCAACCCAGACTGCGGTCTAAAGACTCGCAAGTGGGAGGAAGTAGAACCATCATTGAAAAACATGGTGGAAGCTGCCAAATCTCTACGCGAAAAAGTGGCTACGGCTCACTGATATCATTTTTAGGAATTTAAAGCCTGTCGCGGTCATCAGACCCGGAATGCTCATTGTGAGGCATTCCGGGCTGATGTTACAATGAATGGCTGATTTCACCTTTTTCTCGTTGAGATAATACCGATAGATTCATGAAAAAAATCAATTCCAAACTGATCTTGATTCTGCTGGCACTCTTAGGGAGTGCAAGTTGCGATTACCGGACGGCACAACAAAACTCAGCCGTTGATGAAACCGCACCTGCATCAACAGAACTGCAGATTGTCTCAAAGTTTCCTGTGACAGTGAAGGATTCCGAAGGGATAGAAACGAGCATCGCTCAAGAACCGGTACGGATTATCTCTCTGCTTCCTTCACATACTGAAATACTATTTGCCATCGGTGCGGGTGAGCAAATGGCAGGTTGCACTACAAACTGTGACTATCCTGAGGAAACTCAGAATTTAAAAAAGGTAAGCCTTTCGAATCCGGGAAGTATAAATCTGGAAACTCTGGTTGCGTTAAAGCCGGATCTGGTCTTATTGGGGGGAGACTACCATCAGCGCATCCGCGAACAACTATCAAAACTGAAGATTCCTGTGTTATCATTTGAATCACAATCGATGGCTGAGATTGAACGTTCGATTCGTGGTCTGTCCCGTTCTACTGGGCACGTCGATGCAGGAGAGAAATTAATTCAGAAGCTTCAGCAGGAAGTCGCATCTATACAGCAGAAAGTAAAACCCTATCAGAAAGAAGGTCGGCCGCGTGTGTTCTATCAAGTCTGGGATCAGCCCCTCATGACAGCCGGACCAACGTCATTCATTGGTGAGATTATTAAACTGGCCGGAGGAGACAATATTTTTGATGATGTCGATCTTCCTTACCCTCAAGTGAGTGAAGAAATTCTGATTCAGCGGAATCCGGATGTGATTCTTTTACCACGCTCGAAAAAAGACCACTCCGATGCCACGGAGATCGTAAAAAAATTGAGCCAGCAACCGGGATGGAAGCAAATGAATGCAGTCAAAAATCAACGGATTTATCTTATTGAGGAAGATTTTATTTCGAGACCTGGTCCACGTGTGGTACAAGGATTACAGAAAGTGGCTCAGGCGTTGTACCCTGAAGCATTTCAGAAATAGTTAAATTGAGTGGATGTTTCAGGTCATGAAATCGCGGCAACCTTTTCTAGTCTGGAGGATGATACCGCTCATCGGTCTTTTGTTTGCCGCATTGTTGCTGGGTATGCATTGGGGGGCAGTGTCATTTTCCCTACGTGAAATTTGGGACGCATTATGGAATCCGACAGACGATTCCTATGTCAACACGATCCTCTGGCAAATTCGTATGCCGCGTGTAATTCTGGCTGCCTGTGTCGGGGGAGGTTTGGCGGTGGCAGGTGCAGCATTTCAGGGAGTGTTTCGTAATCCTCTCGCAGATCCCTTTATCATTGGTGCTTCGAGTGGTGCTGCTTTAGGGGCCACCCTGGCGCTGACTTTCATTGCGGGTAGCACGATCACCGTGACTGCGACCTGGCAAATTCCCTGGTTGATTCTCTCTGCTTTTGCTGGAGCGGTTGTTATCGTAGGGGCCGTATTTATTATCGCTGCTTTGAGCAAAGCGGGGCGAAATTCTTACTTACTCACTCTGATATTAGCAGGGATGGCATTAAGCAGTTTTACTGGTGCTTTGGTTTCCCTAATAATGTTTTTAAATCACGAAATGTTGTCTACCATTTTTAATTGGCTTCTGGGCAGTTTTTCCGGTCGGCACTGGAATGAAATCATGATCGCGGGCCCCGTCATTTTTTTCAGTGGGGGAGTACTCTGGTTATTATCGCGGCCTTTGGATTTGCTCTCTTTTGGTGATGAGACGGCATTGACGCTGGGGCTGCCTATTGGAAAATTTCGCTTCATGATTTTGTTAGCGGCTACATTGTGTACGGCTGCTTGTGTGGCAGTTTCCGGAGTCATCGGGTTCTTAGGATTAATGGCCCCAC
This sequence comes from Gimesia aquarii, assembly GCF_007748175.1. Lineage (NCBI taxonomy): Bacteria > Pseudomonadati > Planctomycetota > Planctomycetia > Planctomycetales > Planctomycetaceae > Gimesia > Gimesia aquarii. The sequence continues at coordinate 2,773,198 of NZ_CP037422.1, read as the reverse complement.
ATATGATGCGAATCCTTATCGGACCCCGGCATCGATTGTTGATTCCAGGGAGTTGTTTGCTGGGAGCCGCCTTAATGGTCTTGGCAGATACGTTGGCGAGAACAGTCATTGCACCAGCGGAAATGCCGGTCGGAATTGTGACGGCTATGATGGGGTGTCCGTTTTTTCTGTTTCTGTTAGTCAGTCGTGGGCAGCAATCAAAGCTCTAAAAGGCAACTGTCATGAATCAAATCGAAATGGAACATGTTTCCTGTGGTTACGCAGAACGCGAAGTATTAAAACAGGTTTCCCTTGGCATTCAGGCAGGAACGGTGCTTGTATTACTGGGGCCAAATGGTTCGGGAAAAACGACCTTGTTACGTTCGTTGTTCAATTTGATTGCGTTGAAAGAAGGGAAAATTCTGGTTGAAGGCCTGGCCGTTGATCAACTCTCACGCAAACAGGTTGCACAAAGACTGGCGCTTTCGCCACAGATGGAAGAACCGCATTGGCCCATGACCATTGAAGAAACGGTTCAGTTAGGACGCAGTTCCCATCGTGGTTGGGTTCAACCCTTTCAGGCAGATGATGCGGACTACGTTGATACAGCACTTCGACAAACAGGGTTGGTGGAACTTCGTCAGAGGAAAATAACCGAGATTTCAGGAGGCGAGTGGCGTCGCACTTTAATTGCCCGTGCATTGGCTCAACAGACAAAAGTCCTCTGTCTGGATGAACCAACGACGGGATTGGATCTGAAATACCAGGTCGAAATTCTTACTTTAATTCGAGACCTGGCGCACGAGCGAGACCTGACTGTGATTCTGACACTACATGATTTGAATTTGGCCAGTAGCTTTGCCGACCAAATCGTATTATTGAATCAAGGACGAATTGAGGCTGCGGGAACCGGACAGGAAGTCTTAACTGAAGATCGTATTTCTGCCGTTTATCAAACGACCGTTAAGGTGCTACCGCATCCGGAGTATCAGACACCTTTTGTGATTCCCGTTCTCTGATTTAAAACATTCGTTCTTTGTTAGCTACGTACATAGCTGTCAAAGACACGGACCTGAGCCCACTTTGCTTTATTTTCCTCAATAAATTCAAGATGGTCTGCCGCAACCTGATATTTATCGTGGGAATCTTTGTTATCAAAGACCACGTTTAAAGCCACATGATATTGTTGGTCGTTGACATCACGCTCAAATTCAGCACCGCGGACACCTGCGGAAAAATAAAGTACGCCCGGGTGATCTTTTAGGTATTTATGGCAGGCTTCCACCATCGCTTCTGAAGCTTCAGGAGATGTGTCTTTGAGGGTGAAGTAAACCATATGAGCTAATTGCGAGTCTGCCATTTCTATTTTCCCTTAGTTTATTCTGGATCGAATTAAGTTGTTACGAATTATTATGTTAGAGGGATTCTCTGATATAACCATATTTAAGCATAGAGTTCCTATTTTCTCAGAAGAAGCGTTAAAAGTCACTCGAATGAGGGGGGAAGGAATTCCATAAATTACAAAATTTAAGATGAAGAGACTTTAACGATTATGCCGATAAATGAAGAAAGTGGGTTATTCGTTTCAGCCGGGATTTTGAGGCGTAGCTTTCAACTCTGAAAGACAGAAACGAAACAAGATCGTGCCAGGAAGCACATAAAATAAAAAGGAGTTTTTCGATGTCCCTCTGGGTTCGAAATGGTATTGTTATAGCATCATTGTTCTTGATTTTTTCCAGCGAGGCTGACGCACATTTATTTCGAAGACTCTTCGATCAATGTGGTACCAGATGCTACTATCCGCAGCATAAGCGATGTGGACATCGCTGTCGAAAGTTAGCCCGGCGTTTTTTCCGACGATGTGCACCGGTCACTTCATGTTGCCCGGGAGTTTGTATGCCGCCTCCTCCCAAGATTTGTTATCAGGACATTATTTGTACTGAATATAGAATGGTTCCTCAAACTCGAACCGTTCCTGTGACCACCTATCAACAGGTGACTGTTGACGAAGGTTGCTGGCAGCGAGTCTGGGTTCCACGTATGGTGACAAAACAAATCCCACGCACTGAGTACCGTCAGGAGACGAGCTATGTACGAACACCTTACCAGGTTAGGCGTCGTGTGCCAGTGATGTCTCCGCAACCGAGTTGCCCAGGCTGTCTGGGAACACAACCTTCTATCATGAATTCAACTCCGACGTTGCAGCCTCAGATCGTGCCGTCGACTCCTTCCACAACTCCTGCTCCTTTAACGGTTCCCAATCCCACGCCGATGTCTTCAACTTCGTTGAATTTAGGAACGACTCCGACGCTCGCTCCCACGTTGGCTGCACGACAGACAGCAGTCTGGGGAGGAAATCCCAATTCTGTTTCTGTGAGTGCCGGTCCTGCCTTACCACCAAATCCCGCCGTGCTTCAGATACCACAGGCTGCTCAGACAAATTCAGAATGGCAGGTGATCCAGTCACAAAATGCGTATTTGAAAACACAATCGACTGTGACACCACAGACGGCCGCGTATGATGAGTATTCACCAAAACCTTCAGCGAGTGCGAAAGGAGCCTTTGTTCCAGCTCCCTCAGCTGCAACAGTCTGGAATACACCGCGCCGGAGAAAACTGCATTAGATCATGATTGTCATTACATAATGATCAGTCATTCAAGCCAGGATCTACATTGGGCACGTGTGGGTTCTGGCTGTTTTCATTTTCAAGCAGTGCTTCCTGTTCACGTCGATTCATTTTATAGAATACGATTCCGAAACCGGAGAAGAGAATCGCAGGCATCGCCAGCATAAATGTGATGCTGTACATGTAGGCCTGTGGTTTGTTGTCGTCCGTTTCATTCAACTGTTTACACATGGGGCATGCAGATGCCTGATTGATGACTGGGGGAAAAGAAAACAAACCCAGCATCAAGACAACAAGTAAACAGGTTCGAATAGAGGAAAAACGTTTCAACATGATTAAAACTCTGGTAAGGAACTGTGATAGTTAAACTAAACGATATCAAATTTCAGAGAAAATTCAAGATGACTCAGGCCGCTCCCGGTAAATGGTAAAGCATGAAATAGATAATAACGCCCGTAATTGAGACATATAGCCAGATCGGAAATGTGATTTTGGCAATACGGCGATGTGCTTCCCACTGTTTTTTTAGTCCACGTCGAATGGTGATCCAGGCCAGTAGCGGTACAGATGCTGCCAGAATGACATGCGTAATCAAAATAAAGTAATAAACGGGTCTGATCGGGCCTTCCCCTTCAAATTTGCGTGAAGCATTTCCCGTGTAGCTTTGTAACGCAAAGTGGTACAGTAGATAGAAAACCAGAAACAAAATCGAAGTTCCAAACGCGGTGAGCATCGTTTTTTTGTGTTTTTCTTTTTCACCTTTGCGAATGAAAGTGTAACCGACGATCAACAAAATTGTTGCCAACCCGTTGAGTACGGCATTCACAGTGGGGAGCTGCAGAACCCAGTCAGGGGCCTGTTTTGCTTCGACTTGATTTTCCTCCACCGCTGCTGCTGACTCTTCAGCCTCTGGTTCTGTTTGACTCAGGAATAGCGCAGACAATCGGTCCGAGATCTGATGAGTCAACAAAGGAGTGAGCGAAATCATACCAGCTTTAGGAGGAGTGGCTTGTTTTGGCTTAGCTTCCTGCATTTCTTTTTTTTTAGCATCCGAATCAACTTGTTCACGAACGGCTTTTCTCAATGCAGCCATCTCGGCGTCGTTCACTGCGTTATATTTTCCTAAGACGCGACCGTCTTTATCAACCAGCATCACGTTTGTGGTGTGGATCACTTCAAAGCCGGGTTTTCTGGCAGGCCCCGTGTTTTCCTGAACGGGCATTAGAAAACTTTTCTCGATCAGATGAAAAATGTCTTTTTGATCTCCCGTCAGAAAGAGCCACTTTTCCGGATCAGCGCCCACTGATTCCGCATAACGGGATAATACTTCAGGTGTATCGTTTTTGGGATCAACAGTAATTGTTACCAGTTTGAAGTCTGTATCTTTTAAGTCCTTTTGTAGCTGATAAAACTGGCCGGAGACACGCGGGCAGGGGCCAGCACAACGCGTAAACACAAAACAGGCTACCCATGGCTTTCCCAAAAGGTCTTTCTTTGTCACCTTGCGGCCGCTTCGCTCCGTCAGTGAAAAATCTTCGATTCCCTCTTCAGGCCAGATGTGACCTTTCGAAACTTTTTCCGTATTATTATCTATACCGTTCGGGGCTTTGTCTGGATCTGACTTTGAAGCCGCCGCTTTTTCTGATTCGATTTTTTTCAATGCCAGATCACTTTGGGATTTCAGCTTCCAGGTAGCAATCGCACTGATGGCGACCAGTACCCATAGCATCAAAATTAAAATTCGAGGTATGCGCCGAATTGATTGATTTTCATTCATACTGAATATCTTTAATTTCTAAGAGTGTAACTTTGCCAGGTTAACGGGCATTTCTGGTTGATCGTTTTTGTGTCATCCAGATGGCAAGAGCTATATAAATTATACACACCACGCTTGTGACGGTCAGGCAGATTATCATCGAAGGATTTCCCGGTGTACTGGACAGACCTGGTTCGGGAGTTAATATACGTCGCAATCCGGTCACTCCATAGGTTAACGGGTTGGCTCGGATGATCCACGAGAGCCATCCCGAATTTCCCGCCGGGAAAAAAGAGCCGGACAGCAACCACATCGGCATCAGAAAGACTGACATGATCGCATGAAAGCCTTGTGTGGATTCCATGGGCCAGGCAATGACAAAGCCGAGAGCTGTCAGGCTGAAGCCAAGCAGAAACAGAAACAGGATCAGTGGTATGAAACTGGCTAGCGTAACACCCGTTTGAAAATCAGGGGCGAGTCCTACAATTTTTAATAGCGGCCCTAGCAAAATAAACAGGACAGCTTGTAAAACCGCCAGGATTGTGCCGCCGAGCAGCTTTCCCAGAACAATGGAAGTACGAGGTACAGGAGAGACTAATACTCCTTGCAGGAATCCCTCTTTCCGATCCTCGATGATCGAGATTGTAGAGAAAATGGCAGTGAACATCAAAATCATGACGGTCACACCTGGGAAGAAGTATTCCTGGTAGGTCATGCCTGATGCCGCCCACTCAGGAGGCTTGAATGAACCTCGCAGGCCGGCACCAAATAGAATCCAGAACAAAATCGGTTGGATCAATGCACCGATCACGCGAGTTCGTTGACGTAGGAATCGAACAACTTCTCGTTGGGCAAGTGTCAGGACTGGTAACAAAAACTGTTTTGCAGGTCCGGCCGTCGGTATATAGAAGATCTGGTTCATACAGTCTCCTTCGCCTGCCAGAATTGATGTCCGGTCTCGTGGATGAAGACGTCTTCCAGTGTCGGCTTTCCGAGTGATACGGACGTCACGAGTTGCGGGAAGGCATCAATCAGTTCTTTGAGGAATTCGTGTCCTCTTGGGTGTTCTAATCTCAAACTGTGGTTCACGATTTGCGGGACAACACTGAATTTTTCAGTGATTTTTGTTTGCAGTTCGTCGAGATATTCTGAATGGATGGTCAAGCAGTCGCCGCCGACCGAGGCACGTAATTTATCAGGAGTTCCCAATGCGACTAATTCTCCCTGATGGAGGATTCCCAGTCGGTCACATTGTTCTGCTTCTTCCATTAAATGCGTGGTAATGAGTATGGTCACGCCATCCTCGCGCTGTAACTGTTTCAGATATTTCCAAAGATCGTGCCGCGCACCCGGGTCGAGACCTGTGCTTGGTTCATCGAGTAGTAAGACTTGTGGTGCGTGTAATAAGCCTTTGGCGATTTCAACACGTCGTTTCAATCCACCAGATAACGAGTCGGCAAGGCCGTGCTTGCGATCGGTGAGCCCTAAATGTTTAAGTGCATTTTCAATACGCTCGCGCATCAATGCACCGGAAATGCCGTAAAGGTGCGCCTGGTGTTTCAGATTTTCCTGAACAGTCAATTTGCCATCCAGACTGGGAGATTGAAAAGTCACGCCTATGAGATTGCGGATTCGTTGTGACTCTGTTGCCAGGTCGAGACCGGCGATGTTTGCTGTACCAGATTGGAGCGGCAGTAAAGTGGAGAGCAAGCGAAAGAGTGTTGTCTTGCCACCACCGTTTGGCCCCAGCAATCCAAAGATTTCAGAAGGATGCACTTCAAAGCTGAGCTGATTGAGGGCAAGCCGATCACCGTAGCGGTGTGATATTTCAAAAACACCGATACTTGATGCGGATGTTGTTTCCTGAATTAGTGTATTACTCAACATGACTGTTTTCGGCATGATCGGCAGATCCACTTTCCAAAGCGGCCCGCTCTGCCTGTTTGAGATAGTCTACTTGAGGAGATTCATTTGTGTAATAATGAATGCCAATGTCGGGAGTCATTGCAATGGTAAGGCCCATCGCCAATATGATTGTGGGGCTTAGCAGAACATACTTCCATTTTCCTTCAAATTTTAAGTGCATGAAATAAATCATGACAAACAGCGCCTTGGCACAGGCAATTGCCAGCACGATGAGCGTCAGTAAGATTACCCCATTCAAGCCCAGCAGATTTTTTTCCCGCAAATCGATGATATCAAATATGATTGACAGCACGGTGCAAATACAAAGTGCGATGAAGATTGAGGAATATTTGACATAAGAGTGAGATTGTTGATCGGACATGATATGAATTACTCTCAGGCGGTACGCTTGGCTAAATAATATAGATCAAAGGAAACAGGAAGATCCAAACCAGATCAACAAAATGCCAATACAGGCCAATGTTTTCGACATAGTCACTCCACTTCTCACAGAGACGTTTGCCCTGGATCAAAACAATAATAAATAGCAGCATACCGATGACAACATGCAGGGCATGAAAGCCTGTGAGCAGAAAATAAACTGAGGCAAACAAGTTTCCGTAAATAATGGGCTGCAGGTGGTGGACTGGTGCGAGGAACGCCCCGTATTGTGGGTCTTTCTTGAGGGTCGCCAGCTCCTCATTCATTTCTGGTAATGTGATCGATTCATCGAGTGCTCTTTGATTTAATTCCCGGTACTTGGAATCGAGGGCGAATAAAGCGGTCAGTTCTTTTTTTCGTTTTTCAGAAGTATCAGGTGAGTCTAATTCTGTTTGTAGCAGTTGTCGCAATTCCTCAATGGGAGTCTCGAGTTCTTTGGTCTCTGCTCCTCCAGTCTCTGGTAAGACAACAGTTTCTTCCGGCTTGGCAAGATCCAGCTTTTCAGGAGGTTTTACGTCAGATAAAGCGATTACGCGACCATCAACAACTTGCTTCATTTCTGTCATGGCTTTTGTGATTGCCATGCGCGGTGTTTCGGGAATGTGTCCCGGCAAAATATCATGAGAGAATTTACCGGAATACTCGTAAGCTTTGATTCCGAGAAACACGCAGGCCAGCAGTAACGTCAGTCCGAGGTAGCGACGCGCTTTGGCGAAGTTTTCCGCTTTCATGCCTTCCAGTGCAAGTACCACAAAATAACTGGATAAAATCAAAACAAATGTATTTAGTCCGCCTGCCCAAACGCGAATATGTGTGACCTCGGCATCGGTAGGCCAACCGGGAGAGCCAGCACGCAGGACGATGTAGGCTCCAATAAAGGCAGAAAAAAACATAATTTCTGTCGCCAGGAACAGCCACATCCCTAACTTGGAGTGTGGTATGGGAAGTCCCATTCGATATTGTGGCGAATGACTCTCGTGACTCATTGTACTCTTTCACTTCACATCACAAGCAAACAACGAACCATTGATTCCTGATTCCGATCTCTTGTTGAATCATCAATTGAATAGTTGCAGGCGATCCCAGGTGAGGGTTAATAACAGTACGGGAAGATAAATTAATGAAAACCAAATTAATTCACGGGCTGTTTTGGGGGTCTCATTGCGTAAAAATCGAATCGAAAACAGTAAGTAGCCAATACCGATTATGAAAGCGACCACTGAATAAAAGGTTCCTGCGAGCGAAACAAATTGGGGTAGTAAGCTCACTGGAATCAAAAGAATTGCATAAATGACACACATCCAGCCTACAATTCCGCGAGCAGGATCTGCCGTTGGAAGCATCTTCAGTCCGGCCTGATAGTATTGATGTCGGTATAACCAGGCGATGGCCAGAAAGTGAGGAAATTGCCAGAGGAACATGATGGCAAAGATTGTAAAGGATGACGTATTTAAATTTCCTCCTGCAGCCGTCCAGCCCAGGATGGGAGGCATGGCACCGGGAATTGCACCGATTGTTGTACAAAATGAGGTGTAGCGTTTCAGAGGTGTGTAAACGACCACATATAAAACCAGAGTCAGCATTGATAAAAAGGCGGTCAATAAATTCACCATGATCGCTAGATAGAAGATGCCCGACAGTGCAGCCACGACACCAAAAATTAAGACTTCCGAAACCGAAATTCTCCCGGAAGGCAGTGGTCGACTGGCTGTGCGAGACATGAGAGCATCGCTCTTGACTTCCAGCAGTTGGTTCAGAGAGTTACACCCAACGGCAACAAAACCAATTCCTAACAAGGCATGGATCAGAGGGATCACCGACCAGGAATGTGCGCTAGCCAGTGTGTAGCCTAACGCAACGGAAATCAAAGCCATCGTCGAAATACGGGGTTTGATTAATTCGAGATAATCACCGAATCGTGCCAAACTGACCGGTTTGGCAGCAGGTTTTGATTCTTCGACAGCGATATAAGATTGTTGTGTTGTAGACATTTCAAGCGTTACCTTCAGCATTCGGTAAAGTATCAGTCGGTGACAGATTTTGCCCCGCGTCTATGACATTGTTTTTATTCAATTGGTGAAGTCGAAACACCCTGGCGGAGTATAAAATAGTCGTCATCAGGAACAGGATTCCGGTAATCAGATGCGCGGTGCGCGAAAGAGATTGTTCCCATGAACCGGCAGTCGCGACAAATCCTGCTGCGGGAAGACCAAATTTGGTAATCCAGGCTGCGAAACCCAGGAGAATCTGGAAGATGCCAATATGCAGCATGCCCATCGCGGGACGCTTCAGCCATTTAATCCCAGATTTACGTGCGCTGCGAAATTCGATAATCACAAAAATTAACGCCACAAAAGCAAAGCTCATGTGAGGATGTAGTCCGACGTTAAAGTGTCTGAGACAGCCCCCCAGGAAGTATTGGAAGAGGACCACTAAGGGAACGGTAATCGCCAAACGACGTCCATAGCCGGGTGTCAATTGGGGGGGATCGTTACTGATTTCGATCCAGCGTTTTCCGGTGACCATTGTTAGAAATGCCATCAGAGTAAACACACAGGCACCAAAGATCCCATGCGCCATAGCTAATGCTTTGCTGTTTTCAGTGACCCGCGTACCTCCCAGAACACCCTGGACGATAACACATGCCAGGACCAGGAGGCAGGTATTTCGGATCCATTTTTTCTCTTCGACTTTGAAGGCGATGATGACCAGGGCAATTGATAAGAATCCGACGAGCATCCCCAGTAAACGGTGTCCGTGTTCATAAAACTTGTCTGAGGCTTCGTGCAACCAGGAGTAGGTCAGCATGTTTTCCCCATCGGATGTTGGCCAATCGGGAAATGCCATGCCGTAGCCTTCTGTGGTAACATGACCACCAACAATCATCAGTGGCAGCGTGGCGATGGTGGTTGCCAGTGCGATCTTGAAAAGCCAGGGATGATATTGTTGCTTGTTCATAACGATTGCTTTCAATATGCCTCGAACAGTTGCTTAGGTTTCGTCTAAAGTATTTGTAGCGACAGTTTCGTTGGAGGGAAGACATTCTTTTTCTGTTTGCATCAGAAAATCTTTGTCTCCATTCACGACGGCATATTCATTAGGTCCATGGTAGACCATGGGGATAAAATCGAAGTTTCCATGTCCAGGGGGGGAAGGTGTTGTCCACTCCAGAGTGGTGGCATTCCAGGGGTTCCGTCCCGCTTTGGGACCGAAAAACATACTGTAGAAAATATTGATGAATAACAGAATTTGTGCAAATCCCATTACAATCGCAGAGATTGTCATAAACTGGTTCATGGGCAGCAGGTGCTCCAGATATCCATGCAGGTAGGGGTCTGCATAACGTCGGGGCATGCCCTGCATCCCCAGAAAGTGCATCGGGAAGAAGGTCCCATTGGCACCGATAAAGGTCAGCACGAAGTGTGTTTTGCCCAGCTTTTCATTCATCATGCGACCAAACATTTTGGGAAACCAGAAATGAATGGCGGCAAAAACACCAAACAGAGTTGCACCAAACAACACGTAATGGAAGTGGGCAACAATGAAATAAGTATCGTGAAAATAAACGTCGACAGGAACAGCGGCCATGAAAATCCCACTGAGTCCCCCCACGATGAACATCGATAAAAAGGCGATACAATTTAAAGTAACGGTATTAAATTCTACTTTTCCACCCCAGATCGTGGCGGTCCAGTTGAACGTTTTCACCGCGGAAGGGAGCGCGATCATCATGGTGGCCACCATGAATGCCATACCGACAGCGGGATTCATTCCACTTGTATACATGTGGTGGCCCCAGACGATGAATCCCAGACTGGCAATTGCCGACATGGAGATGACCATCGGTTTATAACCAAACAACGGTTTGCGGCACATGCAGCTCAACATGTCAGAGACCATGCCCATCACAGGCAGCAGCATGATATATACGGCGGGATGGGAATAGAACCAGAATAAGTGTTGCCACAACAGTGCCTGACCACCGCCAACTGTGGGAGCCGCGTTATTGATCACGAGGCCGGATGGATAAAAAAAGCAGGTTCCCAGCAAACGATCGGTAACTTGCATGAAGCCTCCGGCGGTCAGCACGGGTAGCGCAAATGCCTGTAGGATTGCGGTGATGAACAGTCCCCAAATGGTCATGGGGAGGCGAAAAAATGTCATGCCTGGCGCACGCATATTGATGATGGTTGTCATGTAATTGATCGAACCCATCATTGATGAGAAACCAATGAAAGTTACGCCCAGAAGCCAGAGAGTTTGAGCGGTTCCAGAACCGGGAGCCGCTTGCGCCAGGTCTGCCAGTATCGGATAGGAAGTCCAGCCTGCAGCAGGGCCGCCAGCGTATGCGAAGCTCATTCCAAAGCAGGCAATAGCGGGCCACATAAACCAGTAGCTCAACATATTGAGCCTGGGAAATGCCATATCATCCGCACCGATCATTAGTGGAATCAGTAAGTTGCCGAATGTTCCTGCCAAAATGGGGATGATGACAAGGAAGATCATCACCGTGGCGTGCATTGTAAACAGCATCGTATAGAATTCGGGAGAAATCTGCCCCCCCTCAGCTGCGAATAACCAGGGTCCGACAATGGGCATCGATTCCCAGGGGAACGCCAACTGCCAGCGTACCGCGAGTGCGAGCACACCACCGACAATCATCATCAGTAACGTTGTGAACATAAACTGGATCGCGATGATTTTATGATCGGTGGAGAAGATGTATTTTGTAATAAAGTTTCCAGGGGCGTGGTGCGCCTGTGGATTCAGAATCGGTTGCAGCCCGGTTGGTGAGGGATTCAATGTGGTCATTACTCTACGGCCTCACTCTCTGTGCCGGTCTCCTTGGCGGCGATTTTTCCTAAGCCATCATAAAACTGTTTTTGAGTCAGGTTTTTCAGATAGGCCTGATATTCGTCTTCCGATTGCACAATCACATGGGCTTTCATTTTATAGTGACCCCAGCCACAAAGTTCGGCACAGACCAGATCATAAGTTCCCGGTTTATTTGCTTCAAACCAGACCGGAATCTGTAGGCCGGGCAGGGCATCCTGTTTAATTCTTAAAGCCGGTAGAAAGAATGAATGTTGTACATCGTCGCTACGCAACTGAATCATGACCGGTTTTCCGAACGGGACATGCAGCTCATTCACAGAATAAAGATCATCTGGCTGTGGTTTTTGTTGCAGTTTTTTACCAATGGCAGGATAGCGAAAACGCCATTCAAACTGGCGGGCCGTCACTTCAGCGAGCGGGTCTTTGACTGCCGCTTCGGGATAGTATTTCTTGATTCTGAAATCGGCCCAGATATTCATTTGGTAGATTGCCAGAAAGAGCAAAATGGCACCAGGGATGATTGACCAGATCAATTCCAGTTTGTGGTTTCCATGGACATTGGTAGCGCGTTCTTCACGATTATTGGCACCTCGCCATAGAGCGTAAACCAGGACAGCCTGTGTGCCGACAAATACGATGGCGGTGACGATCAGGATGATATAGAACAAGTCATCAATGCGAATGCCAAGGTTACTGGCAGCTTGCGCATTGTCGTAGGGAAATGACCAACCCACGAAGGGAGCCATCGCGCAGGATACGACTGCAGCTACAGGCCAGAACAGAAAAAATAAACACCACCCTTTACCCACTACAGGTCTCCTGTTTGCTTTTCATGTTGAGGATGCAATTCGTTTTCATTGATTTAATCGTCTTAAAATCAGCGATTCCCATCATAAGGCAAGCTCATGACATAATTGACCATGTCCCATAATTCTTCATCCGTCAGAGAACCGCCAAACGCAGGCATCGGGGTCCCTTTAATTCCAGAGTAGAGACGCCGGTAGGTATCGATGGGTCTGCGACCACCTCGATAAATTCCACGGTGTAAATTTCTTGGTGGGAGTAGATTTCCCCAGATATCGTGTAAGCCCCGCTCCGAGTATTTTTCATTCGTTGCAGGATTCGTCCAGAAATCCTGAGTTGCTGTTCCATTGCCGCGGCCTTGCGGACCATGGCAGGAAGCACATTTGGTTTTTTGACTCAAATAGAGTTTGCGTCCTCGCTCGCGCGATTCAGGGGTATCGGCGACACGTGGGGTTTGTGGTGTGACTATTGCGTCTTCCAGATTGGCTTCTTCCCAAGCTTCTGCCACACTCGATGTGGCAAATTCGAGTGTATCGGGAAAGTCCAGTTCCATATACTCTTTTAATTCTTCAAGCACCTCTTCACGTGTTTCGCCGCCATCTTCACTCGTTCTTTCCGCCAACGCAGTCTCGGAATAATCGAGGAAAAGTTCGTCAACCAGTTTCTTTTCCGTTTCTCCGCGAATTGAAAGCCAGATCACATAGTTCACGATGGCGGAGACTTCGTCATCTGTCAGCAACTTGAAGGACGGCATGTAGGTACCTGCAATACCCTCTTTGACAGTACGTGCGAGGTCAGCCTCTTGTGCTTTACTGGTTGGCTTGGTCGACGTGTATTTATAAATTCCCAGGCGGAAGTCGCGGGGAGGCGGATTCAGATAGCGTGAAGTCGGGCCGGTTCCTTCCCCACTCATGCCGTGGCAGTGCATGCAGTGACGATTGTAAAGATCGCGACCAAACTGCAGGCGAACACATTCTACCAGAAATGTATCACCCGACTGAGGATCTATTTCTGGAGATTTTTCAACGGCGATGGTACCTGTCTCAAAATCATATTCTTTGATCCGTGAAATGTGTCCTTGTCCTTTGCCGGACGTCCATTCCAGAGGGAGACCTAATAATTTATCGTAAGCATTTTCGAGCCCTGTTGCCTGAAATCGGATCAAGGGCTGGTCTTTTCCGGAAGACTCGACCGATTTTACCGTTCCCTGGACATCGCCAAAGTCAGTAGGAAGACCCTCAAATTGGGTGAGTTCAAAAGGGTTGCCAAACTGTCTGACCAGTGCCTCTTTGACGGGCTTGGCAGCTTCAGGGATGAGTTCATTGGTCTTTTGTGAGAACACAAACTTGACTTGCGGCTGTTCGCAACCCGTGAAACTGATCAGCGGGATGAGCGACAACAAAATAAGACGACGAAACCCAAATCTCACAGAAGTGAATCCTCAATTTTATAAATACGGTAGATGAACAAATCTGAATGAGATGGAAACGGCTCCATCTGGGGATCCTGGGTCACCACGGGCTTAATTCTAATCCCGTCTACCCACATGCGCTACGGCAACGCCAACTATTTCATTACTAAAAGAAAAATACCGTGGCTGATCTGCTCAAATCCGCAATAGTTTTCTGAAAGGTTTGCTGTGCGGGGCGGGAGGCTCTCCAGCCTAAAATACCCAGGTAATTTTGGCAATGCTCAGGCGTTATGACAACCAGCGTTTCCCTTAAGAGTACCTTTTCTCACAAGCAGGAAGGTTCAAATGTTGATTGGTCCCAATAGCGGGAATCAAACATAATAATATCGTATTTTCTTTGTCATGCTTTTTCAATCGGCATAGCCTGTTGTTTCGCTCAGAACCTGACTAAACTGATCAAAAATAGAGTTCTTTTTGCATTTTCAGATTCCATTCTTGTTTGGCTTTGACAAATCGGAGGTGCAAGGTTCTCACTATATCCTGATAATTCACATGTTCGTCGAAGTGAATGGTCCTGAATGGACAGCACACAAATAGACACAATCCGAGAGTTTGACCGTCTCATTCGCAGAGATCCGGGAAAGCGAGGACTAATTAGCTCGGAATCTGAGTTTGGACCTCTCTGTCGCGACCATTTACTCAATTCTGCGAATCACCTGTTTCAGAACGCTTCACAAGTCGTCATTACTACAGGTTTTTATGTTCCCTCTGCAGTGATTCCCTCAGCAGAAACTGATGGTCCGCCAGGCGCCATTTTGCTGGCTTCGCTGTTGGAAGAATGTGGAATCAATACATCAGTCGTGACTGATGAGTTGTGTGCTCCCGTGGTTGCAGCAACCATGGAGGCTTTTTCGTACCCCGCTTCGAAAATGAACGTTTTGTCAACTGAGAACGAAGAATGGATAGAATCATTTTTCCATCAACAGACTATCAGCCATTTAATCTCCGTCGAGCGTGTGGGACCCAGCCATACAATAGACTCTTTCACACAACAATCGGGTCAAGCAGAGACCGCATATGCTGATTTTCAAAGTAAGGTGACTCCAGCTCATTTCGATCGCTGTCACAATATGCGGGGCGAAATAATCGATCAGTATACCGCTCCGCTACATCTCTTGTTTGAACGACTTTCTGAATTTTTCCCGGAAGCGAAAACGATTGGCATTGGTGATGGTGGAAATGAAATTGGAATGGGGATCATCCTCTGGGAAGAGTTGGATCGCAGAATTGCTTCAGATTGTTCCGGTTTGATTCCCTGCCGCATTGCCACCGATTGGAATATTGTAGCGGGAACCAGTAATTGGGGAGCCTCTGCTCTGGCTGCTGCTGTGGCATTATTTAAGGGACAATCTGACGTTCTTTTTCAGTGGCAACGAGCCGAACAACAACAGGTTCTGGAATCAATCGTTCATGAGGCAAACGCCGTCGATGGTGTGACAAAACAACGTGAACCCACCGTTGATGGACTTCCATTCTTGACATATATGCAGCCCTGGGAAGGAATCCTGAAATTTCTTGCCCGCTAAAACAGGCCTTTCTACGTAAGACATCAAAGGGGAAAGTCTGACTGTTAATAGAAATCACTTGCAATTTCCCGTGTAAATCTGGTTAGAATAGGCCTTTAGTTCCTTTTTATTTCTGAAATCATTTTTCAAACGTATACCGCAAACGAGCAAACAGTGACGAACTTCATGAAAAAAAAACCTATTCAACGTGATCGATTCTTGTCCATTGTCGCATCTGTTTCTATTGCGTTGTTCTCCTTCACCGGCTCTGTTGTTTTTGGTCAGGTTGTCAATAACAACAAGTTCAAACAGCAGGATAAATTCCGGCAGTTAGAAGAAGTCTTGCCGACTCCCAACGAATACCGAACCGCTTCGGGAGCGCCCGGCAAAGAATACTGGCAGCAGCAAGCCGATTATGAAATCGACGTAGAACTTGATGATGAACTGCAAAAAATTATCGGCTCGGAAAAGATCACGTATACGAATCGCTCTCCTGATTCGTTGAGTTATCTCTGGTTACAGCTTGATACCAATATTCTTTCTTTTGATTCAGACGCGCATCGTTCGGGGACAAGTTCTCCTTTGGGTAAAGTAGGCTTTAAATCGATGAAGCAATTACTGGCAAAAGAGACGTTCGATGGCAGTATGAAAATTCAAGCGGTTCGCGATGCGAAAGGAGAGCCACTTCCCTACACAGTCATCAAGACGATGTTGCGCATTGATTTACCTCAACCGCTGAAGACAGATGAAAGTACACAGTTTTCAGTGGACTGGAGCTATTTGATCAACGATTCCAAAAGCAGGCCTGCGCGAACCGGTTTTGAATATTTCGAAGACGACAAGAATTTTCTCTACGAAATTGCACACTGGTATCCTCGCATGGCAGCTTACACAGACAATACCGGCTGGCAGCACAAGCAATTTTTAGGACGTGGCGAGTTCACGCTTGAGTTTGGTAATTTTTTAACACGGATTACTGTACCCGATGATCACATCGTTGCGGCTTCGGGACTTTTACAAAACCCTAAAGAGGTGCTCACTGCCGAACAGCAGAAACGTCTCAAGCAGGCGGAAACGGCGAAAAAGCCGATGTTTGTGGTGACGCCCGAAGAAGCCAAACAGAACGAATCTTCAAAGCCGAAAGGTAAGAAGACCTGGATTTTTAAGGCTGATAACGTTCGTGATTTTGCGTTCGCCAGTTCCCGAAAATTCATTTGGGATGCTCAAGGGCATCAGGTGGAAGGCAAACCGGACCAGCCGGTCATGGCTATGTCCTTTTATCCGAACGAAGGGGAACCATTATGGAGTAAATATTCAACCCACGCCATCATTCATACGCTGAATGTGTTTTCAAAGTATACGTTTCCTTATCCCTATCCCGTTGCAATTTCTGTAAACGGTCCTGTGTATGGTATGGAATATCCTATGATTTGTTTCAACGGGCCAAGACCGGAAAAAGATGGGACGTATTCGAAGCGAACCAAATACGGTTTAATTTCCGTGATCATTCACGAAGTGGGTCACAACTATTTTCCCATGATCGTGAATAGTGACGAGCGGCAATGGACCTGGATGGATGAAGGTATTACGACGTTTTTGCAATTTTTGACAGAACAGGAGTGGGAACCCGATTATCCCTCGCGACGTGGAGAGCCGCGTGCGATTGTGGGCTATATGAAAAGTAATTATCAGGTTCCCATCATGACCAATTCGGAATCGATTTTACAGTTTGGGAATAATGCCTATGGTAAACCTGCAACGGCCCTGAATGTTTTGCGTGAAACCGTATTGGGGAGGGAATTGTTCGATTATGCATTCAAAGAATATTCCCGGCGATGGATGTTCAAGCGACCGACACCAGCAGACTTTTTCCGCACGATGGAAGATGCATCCGGAGTTGATTTAGACTGGTTCTGGCGGGGTTGGTTTTACACCACCGATCATACTGATATTGCTATTGAAAATGTTAAGCAGTATTCGCTGGAAACAGGCGACCCTTATGTAGACAAAGTCCGACGCAAAAAAGAAAGAGATGCAGAACCCGAATCACTCTCCAAGATACGTAATAAAAAACTTCCCAAGCGAACCGATCAATATCCGGAATTGAAGGATTTTTATAACGAATTTGATGATTTAGATGTGACTGACGCCGATCGGAAAAAGTTTGAAGCTCTTATAAAGCAATTGAATGCGGAAGAAAAGAAGCTCCTGGAAACAGAGAAATACTTTTATCTGATCGACCTCAAAAACAACGGTGGTCTTGTGATGCCGGTGATTTTAAAACTGACGTTAGAAGATGATTCGGCTCAGATGATCCGGATTCCCGCAGAAATCTGGCGTTTGAATAATGAAAGTGTGTCCAAATTGATTTTGACTGACAAACCTCTGAAAAGTCTGACTTTGGACCCACATCGGGAGACTGCCGATACTCAGCTTTCGAACAACGAATTTCCCAGAACAATTGGAAAATCCTATTTCCAACTACAAAAATCGAAAAAATCAAAAAACCAAATGCAGAAACAAAAGCAGCAGACGAAACAAACCAAGGAAAAACCGACGAAGAAAAAGTAATCGGTTTGAGTGGCAGAACGTCGTCCCTCTCTATTCCGAAGGAGGGCAATCGGTCTGAAGGTCGTAAGCGGTTTCGATTTTAGCAATCTCGATAGTATAGTCCTGATACCATTGCTGTTTTCCAAGTTGTTGTGCAGTCAGATGTTCTGGATTTTCTTTCCAGGCACGAATGGCGTTCAAATCTTTCCAGTACGAAATCGTGACGCCCTTTTTATCTAGTGAACGAAAAGACTCTATGCCAAGAAATCCGGTTTGATTGCTGGCAAGTTTTTCCATATGGGCAGACATTTCCGCATATCCATCCAAATCATCAGTTTGGGTGGATGTGAATATGACAGCGTAATACGGAGGTCGTCGTTTCGGGGCCATTTGAAAGCTCACTTTTTTAAAACCTGGATTCAGTGTACCAAAATCGGGACATCTGCTGTTTAAGACCCGTTTTTTAGGCTTGCCACAATTTCTGGTTTCATAAATAATTTACCTAAGTCGCTCATCTGATTTTGATTGTATTTTTGATAAGGGAGGAGATTCAAGTGACGGGGTATACGGTCCACACAGGTTCGACCGAAGATTTCTCAAATGGCTGGGACCGAATTTTTAGTGATAAGTCCGTCAATAAAGAGAAAAAAAAGAAGAAATCCAAGAAAAAAACAACTGCAAAAAAAGATTCGAAAAAGAAAAAGAAGTCGTGAGTGCTTTTACTTCTTTTCTGATTAGAGTGAGTTGAAAATTTGATCTGGTAGGCGAACTGCGGATAATTATAATTTGTTGATTCGTCTGGTAATTTTTGCACAGGGCAGTGCTAATGCTTTAAGCTTGGAAAACCGATAATAAAATTCGTGCTTTTCGTGCTTATGGTTATCAAACACAGGACAGGGAGGTAACAATGTCAGAACAAAACGAAGAACAGTTCGAAGAAATCACCAGTGAAGAAGTGGACCGTGTGGTCGCACAACTGGAAAATTTGATTGAGACTACCAATAGTGAAAATATTCGCTCTTACCTCGAAGAAGCGATGAATGAGATTTATTATCTCGTTTATGAAGAAGAGGCTGAAGAAGCGATGGGTGAAGAAGAATGGGATACAGAAATTGAAGCTTGTGCTGAAGATGACGAAGACGTCTCAGAAGCTGCTTAATTTTCCCAGAAAAGTTTGAATGCTTGCTGCGCAAACCAGCAAAAATGTAAGGCCACTTCCCGTGAACTAGGGAAGTGGCCTTTTTGAATTTATTGAATTAAATTCGTAATTTATTCGTTGACCTGTACGTCAATGGTATTTGTTTCTAGATCAACCTTGGTAACCTTGCCAAATTTGATTTTTTGCTTTAACTCTTTCACGAACTTTTCTATGTCCTCCATTGGTGAAATTCGTATAATCGTGATATTATTTTGACTACTGGGAAGGACTCTTTTCCCTCCAGCATTTTTGGCAATGGGACCTATTTCTTCAATAATTGGGTCTTGTTCTTCAAATGTTAATTTCCTGGAAAAAACGATAGTTGCCATATTAATCTTGGATGGAGAGGCAGTTGTTTTAGGAGCAGGGGTGGTTTTCCCAAGACCTTGAGGTCCTCCCAGGGTCATTGGTCCTCCCTGGGGAGTTCCCATCATGGATTGTCCCATTTGCATCATGAGCATCGGTGCAAACATGGCCACGGGAGCAACAATCGGAGTCAGAGTTTGGTTGAATTCTTCCTCTGTTTTCGCGTTTTCCAACTGAGCCAAAACCTCGTTCATTTTTTTGAGTCCAGCCAGCGTTTGTTCCTTCTGAGCGGTCACTTTTTCTGGTGTGAGTTCGGCCAGTTTCTGATGCGCTTCTTCCATTTTGGATTTCCAATTGTCTGCCAAATTTTTGGGAATCCACTTGCCTTCGACTTTGACCATTGTTTCTTCTTTTGGCTCTTCACCCGGGGCTTCAATTTTAATTGTGGCCGTATCACCCTCGGTGGAGACAACAGTGACTTTGGTCTGCTTCATTTTCTCAGAAAAGCTGGGCTCATTTTCTTTGGTAGGGATTAGATCAGAAATCGAAATGACAGACTTCGCCAATTGATTGCCGGTCGTGGATAAGAATTTTCCACCGTCGAAGTCTTTCAGTTTATCCAGATTGGAAATGTCACTTTGAACAATGGTATTCAACAAGTTAATCGTTGGATCCCAGAATTGATCGACTTTATCTGGTGGTACAGGCAGTCCCTTAATGGTCTGATTTTCGAGGATATATGCTTTTTTGTCCTTGAGCAGCTTAGTCAGGCGTTGGGCTGTCTGGAACGTGCCATTATACATTTCCGGATCCATCTTGGTGGCAAACTCTTTTACCAGGCCATTGACGTCTGTCTGATAACTGGCGGGAAGGAACTCCCAGACGGCTTCCATTTTTTGGTTACTGACACCATCTATCATAACCGTCATCGACTCGGCAGGTCCTAATGGCTTCGCTGACGATTGACCTGATTGTTCTTTTGATTTTCCACAGCCGGAGAGAAGGGGAAGCGTTCCGACTAAGAAAAGTAGAGTCAAAAAAGTGCTTAATTTCTTCATCAGAGTTCCTTTTCAGATTGAAAGATAAAGTGAAGATGGGTGTATTCTTAAGTGCATTCCCTTACAGCAGGAAATGCTGATCTTATCTTTGATTGGGGGACTTGAGTAGGTTTGCAGACATGATTGTGCTTTAGTATTCAAAAATTCCAATCCCAGTAAATCTGTTACCTTGATGTTCGCTTTCCTGGCTAGACATCGGGCGAAAGTCAGTCATCGGGAGACCCCATTTTCCATCAATAACATAATACAACCAACGCGAATCAGAGATGTCTGGATTAAGAAAAGTGATTGTGAGTAACGAAAATCGATAAATTTGAACGATAAAAGGTGCTTCGTTCGTTTTGCAGAAGCAACACGACCAACGCTTCTATAAATTTGAATACAGGCCGGATTGTATTAATATTCTGTGTACTTCGGCCATAAGGGGAAGAAGTTTAAGACAGATCGATGATTGCTGATCTTTTTAAGTGCTTTCTTTATAAGTGTTTTGAAAGAAAAGTTTTGGGGAAATCACGTTTTTCCTAAGGTTAAGAAGGACTTTCGAAAGGAAATGCGTGCGCTTGACTTCTCGAAGGTTTGAAGCCTACACTGTCTCGTATTCGAAATTGAAATACTTAGGGCCGGTTATTATTAGTATTCCTTATAAATGGGGTTGGTTTAACTTCCATGCACCTGCGTAATGCTGAACTTTTTTGCGACGTTGTGATTCACGGTAGCTTTTCCAAAGCTGCCGAGGTTCGACGTGTGTCTCAGTCAGCCGCCAGTCAGGCAGTACATACATTAGAAAAGCGATTAGGTACTCAGTTGATTGATCGCTCCAAACGGCCTTTTGAGCTCACTCCTGCTGGCGAGATTTATTTCGATGGTTGTCAGCAGTTGTTGCAGTCGTTTGAAGATGTCGAAGAACAAGTGCGAAGTGCCGTGGGCAAAACCAAAAACAGAGTTAGAATTGCCGCCATCTACTCGGTAGGGCTGGCTCAGATGCATGAATACGTGGAACAGTTCCAGGAACTCTATCCAGATGTGTCAGTAAGTCTGGACTATTTACATCCCGACGAAGTTTATCAGAGGATCTGTGAAAACCAGGCAGATTTGGGACTGGTTTCGTTTCCGAAGGAAGACAAAGAACTCACAAGTATTTTATGGCAGGAACAGCCTCTTGTACTCGTAGTGCCTCCTGATCATCGTTTGTCTGATCGGGTAAGTTGCTCGGTCAGTGAAATTGAAGACGAACCTTTTGTGGCATTTACCGCTGAATTAGTCGTTCGACAAAAGATTGATCGCTGGTTGAAAAAAGCCGGCGTCCATCCGCAAGTGGTTCACGAATTTGACAACATTGAGAATATCAAACGCGCTGTCGAGGCAGAAGCAGGTATTGCAATTCTGCCTTTACCTACTGTTGATAAGGAAGTTCAGGATCAGTCATTGAATGTGGTGCACCTGGAGCAAATCGAGTGGTCTCGTCCAATTGGAATCATTCAAAGAAAGCAGAAGTCGACACCCGATGCGGTTTCGAAATTTATAGAACTCTTACACGAAGACCCCGCTAATTTCTCTATCGCTCGCAGAGAATCGACCGAGGTATCAGCCTCAAAAAGCGAAAACTCTCCCGATAATGATGCATTTTCGTTCGGTCCTCTGATAGCGCGTGAGTAATCTGGTTGTTTCTCGATAAGTGTTTTTCTGCGTTGGTGGGATCCAGCGATTGAAAGTAGTGGGAGAAATCCCGACCAGGGAGCCATCATTCTGATGGAGGCAAAGTGCCGATCCCGAAAGAGTGCGAAGTTCATTCGCAAAAACCAAAATGCCATTCGGCATTGATTTTGTTAAACATTAGTTTAAATGGTGAAGTAAGATGACAAGTCGAACTGTTCGGCGTGGAACTGATTCCGAAAACAATAATCGAAACTCCATTTTTCAAGTGGGGCGTCTGCCGGAAGCACACGGACTTTATGATCCGGAATTCGAGCACGATAGCTGTGGTGTCGGATTTGTCGCTCATATCAAAGGCAAACGTTCGCATCAAATTGTGCTCGATGCCGACGAGATGCTGCGTCATATGACACATCGAGGCGCGTGTGGTTGCGAAGAAAACACCGGTGATGGTGCCGGAATTTTAGTTTCGATTCCTCACGATTTTCTGACCAGAGTTGTCAAGCAGGACCTGGATCTAGACTTACCTCAGCAGAACAACTACGGGATGGGAGTGGTATTTTTACCGACCGATGTTGCGCAGCGTGAGCATTGCAAAAAAGTCGTTGAAGAAATCACCCAGGATCAGGGACTCGTTGTTTTGGGATGGCGTGAACTACCGGTTAATCCGGATAAAGCCGACATCGGTCCCTCCGCGCGACGAGCGATGCCTCAGATGGAGCAGGTTTTTATCTCGACTCCCAACGGAAAAATTGCGGATCAGGATGATCTGGAACGACAACTCTATATTATATTGAAGTCATCCAGCCGACAGTTACGTGAAGGGAGCCTACCTCAGGGCTTGATGTTCTACTTCTGTTCGCTGTCCAGCAAAGTTGTGGTCTACAAAGGGATGTTAACTCCCGATCAGGTCATGCCGTTCTACCCGGATTTGCAGGCTGAGGATTTTACCAGTCACCTGGCGATGGTCCACTCGC
Source organism: Gimesia aquarii (assembly GCF_007748175.1). Classification (NCBI taxonomy): domain Bacteria; kingdom Pseudomonadati; phylum Planctomycetota; class Planctomycetia; order Planctomycetales; family Planctomycetaceae; genus Gimesia; species Gimesia aquarii. The sequence goes on along the minus strand of NZ_CP037422.1, from coordinate 2,750,131 downwards.
GTTTCTCTACCAACACCTTTCCCAGTTGGGATCGTGCTCAGCCGTGTCGATTTATGGCACACAACGGAGAAATCAACACCCTGCGTGGTAATGCAAACTGGATGTATGCCCGACAAGGGATGATGTCCAGTGACCTGTTTGGTGCCGACCTCAAGAAGTTGTTCCCGATCATTGAGCCTCACTGTTCCGATTCTGGTAACTTTGACAATGCACTGGAATTATTGTTGATGTCCGGTCGTCCGTTACCAGAAGTCATGATGATGATGATTCCGGAAGCCTGGCAGAATCACCATTCTATTTCTGTCGCGAAGCGTGCGTTTTATGAATATCATTCTGCGCTTCAGGAACCATGGGACGGACCAGCTTCGGTTTCCTTTACTGACGGTCAGTGTATTGGGGCCGTATTGGACCGGAATGGTTTACGCCCCAGTCGTTACTATGTCACCCACGATGATCGTGTCATCATGGCCAGTGAAGTCGGTGTGCTGGAAGTCGATCCCAAAATCGTCAAAGAAAAGGGGCGTTTGCAGCCAGGAAAAATGTTCCTGGTTGACTTTGAAGAAGGTCGTCTGATTCCTGATGAAGAACTCAAAGAAAAATATTCCACTGAGCGACCTTATCATGAATGGTTGCAAAATCAGCGTATTCATTTGCACGATATTCCCCCCGCTGATGAAGTAGAGGATGTTCCTACAACTGAATTGCTGTCGCGAATGCAGGCTTTCGGATTTACATTTGAAACTTTGAAGTTCATGTTGATTCCGCTGATCAAAGCCAAGAAAGATCCCATTGGCTCGATGGGTAATGATGCGGCTCTGGCCTGCCTCAGCGATCAGTCTCGGTTACTGTATGATTACTTCCACCAGCTCTTTGCCCAGGTGACGAACCCGGCCATCGATTCGATTCGTGAAGAAGTGATCATGACACTCGAATGTTATATCGGTCCGGAAGGTAACTTATTAGATTCAACTGAAGAGCAGTGTCATCGTTTATTGATCCCTGAGCCAATCATTACGAATGAAGAGATGGCTGCGATTAAAGTGATGGACTATCGTGGCTGGAAAAATAAAACGATTGATGTCACTTATCCTAAATCGGAGGGCGAAGCGGGATTCCGAGTTGCTTTAGATCGGATTCGAGAAGAAGCGTCACAGGCGATTGCCGATGGTTTTAGTTTGATTACCTTATCTGACCGGGCTGTGAATGCGGAACGAGTTGGTTTGCCGACACTCATTTCTTGTGGTGCCATTCATCATCACTTAGTACGAAATGAGCAACGCACTCAAATCGGGATTGTCCTGGAAACGGGTGAAGCCCGCGAAGTTCATCACCACTGTCTGCTATTTGGTTATGGTGCCGACGCGATCAATCCTTACATGGCGTTTGAATCGTTATGGCATTCTCTCGAAGCTGGCGAACTGGACGCGACAGAATGGACTCGGGATTCCATCGTTGCCGCTTACCGTAAAGGGGTTGGTAAGGGGATGTTAAAAGTGATGGCCAAAATGGGCATCTCGACGCTACAAAGTTACAAAGGCGCACAGATTTTTGAAGCCGTCGGCCTGAATCAGGAAATCATCGATACCTGTTTTGCGGGCACCGCCAGCCGAATTAAGGGAATCGGCTTTGATGTCGTAGCCCAAGAAAGCGAAATGCGGCACGACATCGGCTATCCTCACAGGGATCAGGTTCGGGTATCCAGTCTGACCAATCCCGGAGTCTATCATTGGCGCGCGAATGGAGAAAAGCATTCGTGGTCACCAGAAAACATTGCCAACCTGCAGGCTGCCGCGACTTCCAGAGATAAAAATGCCTACAAGCAGTTTGCGAAAGCCGTTAACGAACAGACAACTCGCGAATGTCATTTGCGGGGTCTATTGAAATTCAAAAAAAGAGAATCGATTTCTCTGGATGAAGTCGAACCCGTTACGGAAATCGTCAAACGCTTCTGTACCGGTGCGATGAGTTATGGTTCGATTTCTGCTGAATCTCATGAAGCGCTGGCTGTTGCCATGAACCGTTTGGGCGGGAAAAGTAATACGGGAGAAGGAGGAGAAGACTATTCGCGGTTCAAACCTCTGGAAAGTGGAGATTCCAAGCGATCCGCAATCAAGCAAATTGCCTCAGGTCGGTTTGGTGTGACCAGCTGGTATTTAACCAATGCGGATGAGTTACAGATCAAGATTTCTCAAGGTGCGAAACCAGGAGAGGGTGGTGAATTACCCGGGCACAAGGTCAATAAGATTATTGCTTCGGTGCGTCATTCGACTCCCGGTGTTGGATTGATCAGTCCACCCCCGCATCATGACATTTATTCGATTGAAGACTTGTCACAGTTGATCTACGACTTGAAAAATACGAATCCTTCCGCCCGGATCAGCGTCAAGCTGGTTTCTGAAGTGGGTGTGGGAACGATTGCCTCAGGTGTCGCGAAAGGGCACGCAGATAATATTCTGATCTCGGGCGCCTCAGGCGGTACCGGTGCTTCTCCGCTGACCAGCGTGAAGCATGCTGGTCTGCCCTGGGAGTTGGGGATTTCTGAAACCCATCAGACACTTGTCATGAATGACCTGCGCAGCCGCGTGCGATTACAAACGGATGGCCAATTAAAAACTGGTCGAGATATCGTGGTTGCCAGTTTGCTGGGCGCCGAAGAATTTGGGTTCTCAACCGCGCCGCTGATTACCATGGGTTGTATTATGATGCGTAAGTGCCATCTCAATACGTGTCCTGTGGGTATCGCAACACAGAATCCGGAACTTCGTAAGAAATTCGCCGGTCAGCCCGAACACGTGGTGAATTACTTCTTCCTCCTGGCAGAAGAAGCGCGTGAGCTCATGGCTGAACTCGGTTTCCGCACGATGGATGAAATGGTCGGTCGTAGTGATGTTCTGGAATTGGATGAAGGAATTGCTCACTGGAAGGCAAAGCATCTGGATCTGACACCCATTCTGAAGCTTGCTGAGAAGCCACATCCCAACGTGGGGACCTATTGTACTCGAGATCAGGAGCATGGCCTGGAAGTGGTCATCGATAACATTCTCATCGATCAATGTCAGCCCGCGATTCAAAATGGCGAGCCGGTGGTGGTCGATGTGAAAGTCAAAAACACTGATCGAACTTTCGGCACAATGTTGAGTCATGAAGTTTCCAAACATCATGGTGCTGATGGATTGCCCGATGAAACGATTCACATCAACAGCAAAGGATCTGCCGGACAAAGTCTGGGAGCCTGGCTGGCATATGGGATTACGATTGAGCATGAAGGCGATGCGAACGACTATGTCGGTAAAGGTCTAAGTGGTGGAAGAATTGTGATCTATCCACCAGAGGATTCCACATTTTCTCCTGAGGAAAACATTATTGTTGGTAACGTAAATCTTTACGGAGCCACTGAAGGAGAAGTGTATATTCGCGGTCAGGCCGCCGAACGCTTCTGTGTCAGAAATTCAGGTGCCAGGGCGGTGGTCGAAGGCATCGGCGATCATGGTTGTGAATACATGACCGGCGGTCGTGCTGTGATTCTCGGTGAGACCGGTCGAAATTTTGCTGCCGGCATGTCGGGTGGAGTCGCGTATGTCTACGATCCTCATGGGCTGTTGTTGCAAAACTGCAATCTGGAAACAATTGAACTGGAACAAGTAGAAGATGCTGATGATATCGCAGAATTGAAAACACTGATTGATAATCATCGGAAATTTACTGGTTCGACTGTTGCCAGGTCGATCATCGATAACTGGGAGGCGGAACTTGAGCTATTCAAGAAGGTCATGCCCATTGATTACAAACGAGCTTTGCTGGAGATGGCGGCGGAAGAGGCTGAGGCAGCAGCCAGCGTCTAAAACGCCTTGGGCCGACGCTCCTGTTGAATTGAAGCACAAACAGGAGCGTCTCCAGAAACATTTCCTTCTCTATAAGAAGAGCGAACACATTTTTTAGAGTGAGATAGAATTATGGGTAAGCCAACAGGCTTCATGGAGTTTCCACGAGAACTGGGTGCAGACAGAAAACCTGAATTGCGTATTCTGGACTGGAACGAGTTTCACGAGCATCTGACTGAAGAAGAACTCGCAAACCAGGGCGCGCGTTGTATGGATTGCGGTATCCCTTTTTGTCATACCGGGACAACACTGGCAGGAATGGCGTCCGGCTGCCCGATCAATAACTTGATTCCGGAGTGGAACGATCATGTCTATCACGGTCGTTGGCAGGATGCGATTGAGAGTCTACATAAGACGAATAACTTCCCTGAGTTTACCGGTCGCGTTTGCCCGGCTCCCTGTGAGGGCTCGTGTGTGCTGGGAATACACGAACCGGCTGTGACAATTAAGAACATTGAAAACTCGATTATCGATCACGCTTTCGATCAGGGCTGGGTTGTTGCGAATCCTCCCAAAGTGCGTACCGGCAAGAAAGTGGCTGTGATTGGTTCCGGTCCCGCAGGATTGTCGGCGGCCGCTCAACTCAATAGCGCGGGCCACAGCGTCACCGTTTATGAGAGAGCCGATCGCATCGGCGGGCTCTTGATGTATGGTATACCTAACATGAAGCTGGAAAAGTGGATTGTACAGCGACGTGTCGATTTACTGGCCGACGAGGGAGTCGAATTTGTCACCAATACTTCAATTGGTGTCGACATTAAGGCCGATCAATTGATGAAGGACTTCGATGCCGTCGTCATTTGTACTGGCGCAACAAAGCCTCGCGATCTGCCCATTCCCGGACGCGATCTCAAGGGAGTCCATTTTGCAATGGAATACCTGACTGCGAATACGCAGAGCCTGCTGGAATCGGGTCTGGAAAATACACACTATCAGAATTCGCCTGTGGAAAACTTCATCAATGCCGAAGGCAAGAAAGTTGTAGTGATCGGCGGTGGTGATACCGGTACCGATTGTCTGGGAACCGCAATGCGACAGAAATGCGAAAGCCTGATTAACCTCGAAATTGTTCCGCAGCCACCCGCTGAGCGGGCTGCGAATAACCCCTGGCCTCAATGGCCTAAAATTTTCCGCGTGGATTATGGTCATGAAGAAGCGGCTGCCGTCTTTGGTAAAGATCCGCGTCTGTTCCAGATGTCGACGGTCGAGTTTACCGGTGATGAGCAGGGTAATCTAACCGGACTTACGATCTGCGAAGTCGACTGGTCCAAACCGGTCGAGAACGGTCCTCCCTTCAGTGTTGTTCCTGGTTCGGAAAAAGTCCTGGAATGCGATCTGGTCTTCCTGGCACTGGGCTTTTTAGGCCCCGAGCATCTCATCAGTGAGCAGCTCAATCTGGAAACCGATGCCCGTTCGAACTTCAAAGCCGAGCATGAGCAGTACACGACCAACATCGAAGGTGTGTTCGCTGCCGGCGACTGTCGACGCGGCCAGAGCCTGATTGTCTGGGCCATTAACGAAGGCCGCGGCGCGGCCCGAGAATGCGATCGCTACCTGATGGGCGCAACTGAGCTGCCGTAAGTCTTCGGTTATACAACAGTTTAACCTGTTAATGAGGATGAGCTTGCGCGCCGGAAAAGCGTCTTTTCTGATTGGCCGAACTTCGAACGTTAATCTGGTGTCATCTCTGAACTATAAGTCTTAGATTTAAGTTCATTGCTGCATCAACTGGATGGAACGTTTCCATGTCAACAGGTATCTCTCACAAAAAAAACGCCTGCAGATTAAACTAGCTGCGACTGATCAGGCACTCGTTCAGGCATGGCAGCGCTGGTGTGGTGATCTACCCTTCGTAAGTGTTCACGAGGGATCAATTTTCGATCAAGCGAGTGATGCCATCGTCAGTCCTGCTAATAGCTTTGGGTTTATGGATGGTGGTATTGATCGGCTTTACTTGGAACGATTCGGCCACTCACTGCAAGATCGCGTACAGACACAGATTAGGCAGGATCATGCCGGCGAACTACTTGTTGGGGCTGCTACACTCGTTGAAACACAGGACGAAACGTTTCCGTTTCTGATCGCCGCACCGACAATGCGAGTTCCTGTGACCTTGGATTCAACAATCAATCCTTTTCTCGCGGCTCGAGCGATCTTTCTACTCATTCGTGATGGAATAATTCCATCAGGCATATATACTGGCGAACCCGTTCGTAATCATGTGAAGTCAGTATCGTTACCGGGGCTTGGTACAGGAGTCGGCCGAGTCCATCCAGAACAATGTTCCAAGCAGGTACGTGCCGCGATCGAAGACGTGATTATGGGCAAATTTATCTTTCCACAAACCACATCACAAATACGAAAACGACACGATCGGTTAATCGGAAAATGAATGTCATAGTCAGCTGATAGAATTTGTATTGAACTTACCCTTCGCATTAACTTAGGATACAACAATACTTGAACGAACCAACTCCCGAAATGATCGTGTTTTATGAACGCCGGACTAATGAGCACACCTGTCGGATTTAAAATATATGTGAGATAAGTAAAATCCATTGTCCTTCATTTTTTTCTTTTCAGTCATATCAAAATAACTGTGAGCAAAGAAAATGAACCAGAGTGCTACCGTTGCCGCTTGTCAGTTGCTTGATGTCCAGGATGATATCGAACAGTCCTTGAACAAGATGATTGACTACGCTGATCGTGCGTCAGAGCAGGGGGCACAGTTAGTCTGCTTTCCGGAGAGTTATCTGCAAGGATATGTGGCTGAAGAACAGCAAGCCCAGCAGCGCGCGGTCGATGTGTCTTCCGATTCGTTTGCCGACATTCTCAAAAGGCTTGCAAAGGTTCAACCGATACTCGTTATCGGCATGATCGAGAAAGAGGGAGACAAACTCTATATTTCGGCGATTGTCGTAAAACAGGGCGAGTTACTGGGCTGTTATCGCAAGACAAAACTGGCCCCAGGTGAATCAATTTTTGAGCTGGGAGAAAAGGTTCCCATCTTTGAAGTCGAAGGACTGAGGTTTGGAATCAATATTTGTTATGATACTAACTTTTCAGAATGTGCCGCGGCAATCGCGAATCAGAACGCACACTTGATGGTCTGTCCCTGTTATAACATGCTGAGCTACAATAATGCGGAAAATTGGAAATTCAAACACAATACAATCCGGGCAGAAAGGACTATCGAAACGGGGCTGTGGTTAATCTCTGCTGACGTTACAGGTGAGAGGGACGGACAGATTTCCTATGGTCCCACCGCTTTGATTGATCCACATGGTTCAGTCGTAACTCAAGTCCCCTTGCTGGAAGAAGGCATGATCGTGCAGGAGATTACTTTTTGATATTGTAATCTTTAAGGAATATAGAATTAATCGTGGGTATTGCTGGCGGCATCTTCTATCAATGTGGTTATGCAGAAAAACAGCAAATGATGTATCTCAAGCGAATCTGGTGATCTATGCAGCCGAAGTACAGTGAGTTAGAAATAGAACGTTGCTGGTTGGTGGATGAAACATTGTTGCCAGAACTCGACTCATTACCAATGCAGCTCATCACTGATAAGTATCTCGACAACTCACGACTAAGACTGAGAAAAGTAGAATATCGGGGGGAATTGCAGTACAAGCTCTGTAAAAAATACGGAAAGACGAGCAAAATCTCAGAGCCGATTACCAATCTTTACCTCAGCAGAGAAGAATATCATGCCCTTGCTCACATCCCCGGACAGGAGCTTATCAGGGAGCGGTATTCTTATTCCTGTCAGGGAGTCGATTTCAGCATCAATGTTGTCGTTGGGAAAAAGGCGCCGGTCATCGTTGAGGCCGAGTTTGAAAGCGAAGCCGATGCTTACGAGTGCGAGCCGCCTCCATTTTGCATTCAGGAAGTCAGTTCCGACAGTAGTTATGAAGCGGTCAGATTTGTTGCCTACAGAACCGAAAACTAATCGAAATCCTCTGTTATGAGCTAGTGGAATTATTCTAAATGCATTTACGCAAAGCCGGTCTTTCAGATTTAGCACTCTTGCAGCACTGGGATCAACAACCGCATGTGATTGCCTGCGATCCTGATAGTGATTGGAATTGGGAACAGGAACTTGATCGAGACCCCGTATGGAGAAAACAGCTGATCGCCGTAGTTGACGAACGGCCGATCGGAGTTCTGCAAATTATTGATCCTGCCATAGAGGAGACCCACTATTGGGGCGATATTCAGAAAGGTTTTCGAGCGATTGACATTTGGATTGGAGAGTCAAGTGATCTGGGAAAGGGATATGGAACAACGATGATGCGGTTGGCCCTTGACCAGTGTTTTTCAAATTCCGAAGTCAAAGCCGTACTCGTAGATCCACTGGCTCGGAATACCCGCGCACATCGATTTTACGAACGGCTCGGTTTTCAGTTTTCAGAACGACGCCGTTTCGGTGACGAAGATTGTTTTGTCTATTGTCTGAGGCGTGATGAATACGAGAAAACTGTCTGCTAACGTGTTATATTCAGATAGACTATTTTTTTGATTATAAGACAGATGCATGGATGATCGAGCTTAGCCAGTCTCATTTCTGTGATGTGATGATCTACTATGAAAGCAATTTGAAGTCAAAGTCACGCTCCTCATGAAATATGGATTATTTTTTCTTATCGTCGCCGTTCTGCTGACAGCCGTTGCTGTAATTTACCGTGGATGGTGGTACCTGTTGCTTTGGCCGGCTCTTAGCTTTGGCGTTGTTGCGCTGGGATATCTCTTACTGGGGGCACGCGTATTTGGTAAGTCGGAACGTGGTTTACTTTCTCCCATCAATCAACTCGTATTGCTGCCGTATTTAGTTTATCTCTGGTCGATATGGTGTTTACTCCGTCTTGTAAGACGCGAACCTCCTGTCAATCAACTGACTGAGAAGCTTTTCATTGGTCGTAGATTGTTCTCTACCGAACGACCGAACAATGTTGATTATGTGATTGATCTGACCTGCGAATTCAATGAACCTAAAGGATTGCGATCAGGAGGATATTTCTCATATCCAATTCTTGATGGCTTGGTCCCTCCACTGGAACAGCTCAACCAATGGATCGAACAAACTGCTGCCCTTGATGGTACGATATTGATTCACTGCGCTGAAGGTCACGGCCGGACTGGTCTGTTTGCAGCTATGCTACTCGTTTACTTAGATCATTCGCAAACAACGGATGCTGCACTGCAGTTGATTCAAACAAAACGACCGTTAGTTAGGCTCAATTCACAGCAACTGCGAATGCTACAGGAAATCAATTCGAGCAGGTAATTTGAGAATCTGCTTGTGATTGTGAAGAGCGAATTGCCATAATAGGCTTTTGGCAGCTGCATGTTTAGGAAAAATTGTGTGGTGATTAAATGAGTGAACTGTGGCAGTTCTGTTAACCGAGAGACACAACTTAATCTTTGAGGAAAGGAATGGGCCATGAGTAATGAAGAGAATATCGTGATGTATCAAGGTGATGACCCGGAGATGGTCGCTACCAGTAAACGGGCACGAAAATCATTCCGTTATTTCTGGCGGGAGCTGTCGTGGGAATACCGTCGCATCGTTCCGGGACTGGATTTGGCTGCAGTGAAATTTGCCTTTCACGATCCTGATGTCGCTCCCGGCGATACAGATACCGAGCATATGTGGGTCAGCGATATTCAATGTGACGGCAAGGAATTCACGGGCACACTGCTCAATTCGCCTGCATGGTTGACGAATATGAGTGCCGGAGATCCCGTCTGTGAGCCCCTGTCTGAAATCACCGACTGGATGTTTGCGATTCAGGGAAAAGTTTATGGTGCTTATACTGTGAACCTGCTTCGCTCGCGGATGTCGCCTCGAGAGAGAAAAGAACATGATCAGGCCTGGGGCCTGGATTTTGGCGATCCGGAGGAGATCGAAGTGGTTTATGTACAGCCAGAGCAGAAATCAGGTTTCCTGGGTCTGTTTGGCAAAAAGTCCGTCGTTGACCCGGAAAAGCAACGGCGGGCCATGATCGAACATCCGATGAGTATTAACATGGGGGAATCACTGAAGGAATCCCTGCGCGAATCGAAGGAGCCGTTACACGCGACCGACGAAGATGGCTGGACGATGCTACACCGCGATGCTCTGGCAGGGAATGCCACGATTGTCAAAATTCTACTGAAGCATGGCGCTGATAAAAACTTAAAAACACCGGACGGTGATACCGCCCTGGATTTGGCCCGCATCTTTGGCTGGAAACATGTGATTTCGCTGTTGTCGAAATGATTTGATCATAGGTTTCGGCAAAGAGATTTTATTATCAATTTTCAAGTCACTCAAAGCGAATGGTTATGTCGTTATCTATGTTGCCGTTGTGATATCAGAGCTATATTATAAAACGAACTTTCCCTTTTTTGTCTGGATACAACATGTATCAATAACAGTGTGTGATGTTGCTATCAGTCAGACAACACAACACGAGGAAATGATATGGGAGTAGCATATTTCATAGTCTTAGAACGCGAAATTGAGGGGGTCGATTCTTTCATGGATGGGAAATGTCTGGCCCGTGCTACTGATTCACTTGATCAAGTGGCACGCGATCTTGGAGTGTGTCCCCTTTCCGATTTTTTCAGTATTGATCCCGAACACGCCGCAGATTTTTTAGCAGATGAAGGAGTGGACTCAGATAATATTGAGTTACCAGCACTTCAACAGTTTTCAGCTGAAGAAGGCCTAACTACAGTTCGAGCATTACTAGGGCATTCTGCAGGGCAAACAGAGGGGATCACAGACGACTTACAAGAGTGTGAAAGACTCCTAAATTTAGCGGCAAAGCATGGTATTAAATGGCACTTTGAGGTTGATTATTGAGCATGGCTCGACTGCGCAACCAGGTACTGAATTAAAGTAATTGCCTTATGCTTTTGGTTCAGAATCATCTGATGAAATTCAATATAATGTATGTCTGCGAAGACAAAAAAATGAATCAGTGTGTCGGTATCTTTGCTCAAGTATCCTTATTAAAAGAAGGCATGATCGTTTAGGAGAAAACGCTCTGAGGTTGTGTTCTCTACAAACTGAAAAAAAACTTCCTCAGCTCAAGGATTTCGAATGAGTGACATCAGTGTTGATTTGAATGGCTATCGAATTAATTTGCGGGTGGCGGCGATTGTGACGCACGGGGCAGATGTGCTGTTATGCCGTTTCCGGGGGCAGGACTGGTGGTTTCTTCCGGGGGGACGGATTAAAACGAATGAAGACTCTCACTCAGCGTTGTGGCGGGAATTGACCGAGGAAATTGGTGTGGGGTTCGAGGTGATTCGGCCTGCAGTCATCGTCGAGAATTTTTTTGATCTGGATGGCATACACTTTCATGAGATATGCACCATTTATGAGGTCGAGTGGATTTCAGATGAGATTCATAGTAAAGAGAAAAGTAGCAGTGAAATATTTGAGTGGATACCGCGAGCTAAGCTCTGTGATGTTGTACTCAAACCGGACTTGATCAAAGATTCGATACTCAATCCCAAACCGGGCTTTGAGTTAGTAGTACATAGAGAAAACGAATAATTGTACACACGATATGCGGAGGCTCGACGAATTACCCGAGTTCCTAAATAAGTCTTTAAGTAGCCATGTAGAGAACTAGAGTGGAAAAATGGTATATCCTTTAATATTTTCGGGGCGAACTGTATCATATGCGGGTGTGTCAAGCTGGTAAATGTGTTATATGGATTTGGTTCCGGCTTGGGTTTTCAATAATTAGAGCACAAAACAATGTCTTCACCATCACGATCCCTCACAAATGATCTATTAACGTCAGAAGAAGTTGAAAAATTCGAGAATGACGGATACCTGATTCTGCGGAATCTTTGCCCCGAGTCACTCAGGCAAGAAATGCTGGCGGCGACGAAAGAGGGGCTGGCCAATGTGGTCGAACCGGTAGAGTATGAGGCCGATGTGGAATACCCGGGCTCACCTCCTTCTCGGAATGTGATGGGCGGGGAAACAGTGCGTCGATTGAAGCAGGCACACAGCCGGGGCATGTGTTTTACGGAACTGGTGAACCATCCTGTATTGGTAGGACGGCTGGCTCAGTTATTGGGGCCAGACTATGTAATGCCGTTGGCTCATCATAATTGTATTATGACCAAGCAGCCCGAATTCAGCAGCGATACGATGTGGCATCAGGATATCCGCTTCTGGTCTTTTGAACGGAAAGAATTGATCAGCGTCTGGGTTGCTCTGGGAGAGGAAACTCTGGACAACGGATGTTTGAAGGTCATTCCCGGAACCCACCGGATGGAATTTGAACAACATCGCCTGGATGATCGTATTTTCCTGAGACCTGATGCTCCAGAGAATCAGGAATTGATAAAGACGGGTATTTCTGCGGAATTACATCCGGGGGATGTCTTGTTCTTCCACTGTCGCACATTTCATGCAGCCACCCGCAATTATACCGATCAACCTAAATTCTCTGCCGTCTTCACGTTTCGTCCTGCCGATAATCCACCAGTCAGTGGTTCTCGATCAGCTGCGTTGCCCGAGTTGATTATTCATACACCTCGCTGAGTGGAATGATCCTGTTCCGGTTCGTTATTTGACATGTGTCGAATCGAGTTCGGGTTGAGGCTTTGCTTCCAGAAACTGGGCAGCGCCTAGATATTTCCCCCAGGAACCGAAGTAGCCGCGATAGAGCATGATGAGGTACGCGGGCACAATGATTGGCCGGATGATAAACGTATCGAGCAACACTCCAAACGCGAGTGCAAAACCGAGTTGCTGCATTCCAACCAGGGTACCTGCCATGAGCGATGAGAAGGTACCCGCCATAATGATTCCGCAACTGGAGATGATGCCGCCCGTCTTCTTGAGAGCAGAGATCACACCTTCAACAGGACCTTTGGTTTTTTGCTCTTCATCAATACGCGTAATGAGATAGATATTATAGTCTTCACCGACAGCGATCAGAATCGTGAAGAGAAACATGGGGACTTTCCAGTCCAGCCCGGCAAAGTTTTCCGGGTCAAGCGCCCAAAAGACAGTAAATGTCACTCCCAGAGTGACCAGATAACTGAAAAAGACACTCACGATCAGATAGGCAGAAATCGCAGGGCGTCTTAACAAGATCACCAGAATGAGAAATACACTACCCAGTACGAGTATATCGATGCGGGCCTGGTCTTCGTCTGTTACTTCTTTCAGGTCGCTGATGCTCGCGGTGGCACCGATATAAAAGAGCTTCGTGTCATTGCGCAGATCTTTGGGAAGGGATTTACTGACGGCAGCCTTCACACGTTCGAGTTGCATCATACTGTCGTGTGAAAAGGGATCCTTCTCGAGCACAAGGTCCATGCGTGTCACATGATTTTCGAGATCAGGTTCTAAGCTGACATAATAGTTTTTAATGACCTTAATACGGCTGATGGCCTTTATTTTTGCTAGTCCTCGCAAATCTTTGGCCTTTTCCATTTCATCTTCCGCATCAATGCCAAACGGCTTGATCATATTGCGAATGTCTGCGATGCCCAGAGCTTCTTTTTGGCTCAGTAATGCCTCAGTGAGCGTTTCGATTGCTTCGCGACCCTGGGAATTTGAAAAATCAATATTCGGGTTTTGGAATAATAAAGTCAGAGGTCCGGTTGCGCCAGCGGGGTAATGTCCTTGTACTGCCTTGGTTCCCACAACACTGGGGTCTTCACTGGGAAGTTCTGAAAGCAGGCCATAACTCAAATTCCCATAACAGGCGATACTGATCAGTGCAAACGGAAACAGGACCAGAAATGTTGACAGCCAGATTTTACCCGGACTTTTAAGTAAAGCGTTCGAGACTGATTCCCAAAGAGAACCGGCCCAATTGCGTTGCATGAGTCGCGCCATGACGCTGGAGGGAGTCAGCCAGCCTGCGGAGATCGCAACTCGTTCATTGAACGATTGTGGCCAGTAAGCAAATCGTCCAGCCAGACAGAGTAGCGCAGGGCTCAGTGTCAACGAAGCCATCAATACAAAAAACAGACTCAACGACATCGCAATGCCAGCCTGTTGGAATTTACCAAACTGTGCGAAAACCATCATCCCGATTCCACACATGGTGGTCCCTGCACTGGCGGCCAGCGCGGCTCCCACCGTGGCGATGGAGTTGGAAATCGCCTCCTTGAAAGTACATTCCTTATCGAGTTCTTCACGGTGACGGGCAATCAGGAACAGGCAATAATCCACTCCCGCTCCGTAGAGTATGACTGTCACGTAGACCTCAATCCCGGAAAAGAGTCCGACATACCCCCAGTCTCCCAGGATCGCCAGAACCGAAAGGGCAATCTTCACAGAAACAAAAACCGTGAATAATGGTATTAACGCCAGGATCGGAGCACGGTAAATGATGATCAGTAACAGTACGACCAGTAAAACAGTCCAGAGTTCGGTTGCTTCCGCACTTTGATTTGCAGCGCGCATCATATCGCGACCGACCGTAGCAATGCCGCTGAGTGTGATGTCTAAACCTGGCTCGATTTCTTTTTTGAATTCATCGTCGTGTTGAATTAAGTGCTCAATATTCGCGACCGTTTTTGCATTGCTTTGGTCAAGAAATTCTGTCGAGAGCTCAACAATCACCAGCGAAGCTTTGTTATCTTCGCTTTGTAATAAATCTCCTATCGATTTGTCTGTGAACGTCCGAATGCGTGAGATATTAGACGTTTTTTCGGGAGGCCCCGTACCATCATTTTCGGTTGCGTAGCCTCCCTCACGTTCTGCAATCTCTTCAAGTCGTGGTTTGAGATCTTCCTCGATAAACTTGAGGTCTTTTTCAGTTAGACCCTGATCACCATGTTCACGGCGAACAACGATCACAATACTACTGGCGAGTAGATCATCTGGGAAAGCGCGCTTAAACAATTTTTCTCCCAAGAGACTGGGAGAGTCCCCCGGCAGAAACGCGAACTCACCATTTTGTACTACTGTTGACCATTCGGGGGCAGCATACGAAATTCCTACTAATGCCAAAATCCAGCCAGTAAGAAAAATTTGCCAATACCGGACAACAGTGTTGCCTAAGACTCGGAACATAAAGACTACTAACAAAGATCGAATGAAAAGACGTAAAATCCACGTGTGAAGATACTAACGATTCCCGCAGCATTTCCTGAAACCGGAGAGAAACACATGAGGTATTTACAGTTACTGCGGGTCTTCAAGCCGTAATCTTCACACATTCAGGTGGACTATTTCAAGTCTATGAGCATCTGATTTATGATGCGAGTCTGAAATGTGTTTTTATGTTCATTTTTTGTTGACAACAGGAAGAATTGATTTTGTAACTTTCTGCTGATTTGTCATAATAAGGGTCTTGTCTGAAATCAACTCATTTTCCATTTTCAATGATGGTTCTGAAAAGTGAAAAGGATCTTCGTATGTTTCGTACCCCGCGCCAATTCTCAGGTTTATGCTCATTAGTACTACTGGCTGTGGTCTTGTTTTCGTCTGTCACGGCTTCTGCTGAGAGTAAGACGATTGCACGCTGTGGTGAGGGATGGTTGGAGAAGGTTGATGGCTATCTGGTGCTCCATCTTAAAGGAACTCATTATGAAATGGGGTATCAACAGGGAGTCCTTCTTAAAGAGAGTATTCGCAAGAATATGTATACTCTCTTAAATGATAAGGGAGACACGACACTCGTAGATTTGGGGCTTGTAAAATTAAAACCACGGCAGGCGATTGAAACGATTGTTCAAATTCAAAAGCCTTACACTCCTCAAAAGTATGTTGAGGAAATGAAAGGTTTGGCAGCAGGTGCAGAGATTGCTTTCGAAGATGTGCGGGCCACGAATTTTATTCCGGAGATGTTTCATTGTAGTGGGTTTTCGATTGCGAATTCTGCTACGAAAGATGGAACTCTCTATCACGGACGTGTTCTGGACTATGCCTGTGACTGGGGTTTACAGGATCATGCGGTATTAGTCGTCGCAGAACCAAAGGGCGGCATCCCGTTTGTGAACGTTTCGTATGCCGGATTCATCGGATCTGTGACCGGGATGAACATGAAATCCGTTTCCATTGGAGAAATGGGAGGAAGAGGTTTAGGGCATTGGTCTGGTGTGCCGATGGCGTTTCTCGTGCGTGAAGTTTTAGAAACTGCCAAAGATCTGGATGAGGCGATTGCCGTGTTTCGCGATAACTATCGTACTTGTGAGTATTATTATGTGATTGCCGACGGCAAAACCAATCGAGCGGTTGGTATGGCGACTTCCTGGGAGAAGATGGAACTGATTCAGCCCGGGGAAGCTCATCCCCTGTTACCGAACGCAGTGAAGGATGCCGCTTTACTCTCAGCCGGAGATCGCTATCAAGAGCTTTCCAAGCGAGTCAAACAAGGGCATGGCTCGTTCACCGCCGAATCTGCGATCAAGCTGATGAGCCGTCCTGTCGCGATGAAATCGAATTTACATAATGTGTTATTCGAGCCAAAATCAACGAAATTATGGGTAGCCAATGCGAGCAGTGATGGCAGCCCTGCTGCGAATCAGAAATATTATGGGTTTCAACTCTCCGAACTATTGAAACGAACGCCGGATGCGAATGCACCTGTATATCCCATGCCAGCCAATCAGTCCGTAACGCAAAAAACAAAGTAAGCGGATCAAGACGATTTACAGGCGGTAACACTGTAGATGCTTCGTCAATTTTGACTTTGAAGTAATTCTAACCAGGCTTCAGGCAGGTAGTCGGGAAGATCAGAGGCGATCAGGGCAGGCTGCGATAGTTGTTGTGCGGCGAGATCTCCTGCTCGTCCATGCAAGTGTGCGGCCAGTTGCGCGGCTTCAAAAGCTTCCAGTCCTTGACCGGCCAGTGAAGTGATTAATCCGGTAAGTACATCACCGCTACCACCAGTAGCCAAACCACTGTTGCCCGTTGTATTGACGGCGATCCGAGTGCCGTCTGTAATGAGTGAGTGTGACCCTTTCAGTAACAACACAACTTGATGTTGTTTTGCAAACGCAATGGAAAGCTCCTCTCGTTGTTGGGCAATTTCAGTGGTTGACAGATTGATCAAACGTGAAAACTCACCCGGGTGCGGAGTCAGAATCCGGGGGCCTGTTGCTTTTGGTAACGGTCTACCTGAAGTGGCGATCGCATTCAGACCATCTGCATCAACAATCAATGTCTGCTTGAGTTCTGTGTAAAGCTTGAGCGTCACTTCCTGGACCCATGTGTGTTGCCCACAACCGGGACCGATAGCAACGGCGTCAAAATCATGAAGTTGGTTGAATAAATGTGTTTTGGATGACTCAGATAGATTGCCTTGTTGATCGTTCTGTAACGGAATGGTCAAATAACAGGCATTCACAGTAGCGACAATCGATTGGATCGATTCAGGAATGGCCAGAAAAACCAGCCCCGATCCGCCACGTAATGCACCCATGCCAGAGAGGCAGGCAGCGCCACTCATACCGGAACTGCCAGCGATAATCAGTACTTTACCGAACGTTCCCTTATGAGAGTTTTCCGGACGGACAGGTGGTGAAGGTAGATCGGAAACTCGCTGAATATTCATCGCAAAAACTTCTTTCAAATTCAAACAACGTCACTAAAATGAGGTATCATTTTGGACGCTGAACAGGAGATATCAACAGATTATTATTTTAGTATAACCTGTTTTTCTGTTGTACTTGGGAAGTCTATGGAATTTTTAGAGCTAGCATAGGATGGATGGGATAACTGGGATGGAGGGAATAATGGGAAGTTCGATTTAACATACTGAATCGGTGACCAATAAGACTCCCCGTTTTTGGGTGGTTAAGTATACTTTGAGTCCCTTTTTTGAATGAAACGTTTTTTCTATGATACGCTCAGTACTCACTTCTGCTGGTTCAACAAAGTTGTGAGAATGGAATGATCATTAACCACTGAAAGAATCTGTGGAAAAGCAGAACTGCATAAATCGTAATGGATTGGATGGATTTTTAATGTCTATAAAAAAAACAGTTTATGAGAAACTATGTGACTTGGCCGGGAATCTCTGGTGGAGTTGGCAGCCTGATGTGACGCAGATTTTTCATCTGATTGATCCGGAGAAATGGTCTGAACTCGATCATAATCCAGTTTTATTACTGAAAGAGTATTCTCCAGAACAACTGGAAGACAAACTTAGTAATCTCAGTTTGCATTCCCGTGTGAATGTTGCCTATCGCCGTTGGCAGGAATACATGGAGCGATCGGATACGTGGGGTTCAACGAATGCCACAATTCTGGGACACCGCTGTGCCGCCTATTTCTCGGCTGAGTTTGGGATTCACGAATCATTACACATTTATTCCGGCGGTTTAGGAGTGCTGGCGGGTGACCATCTGAAAAGTGCCTCTGACCTTGGTCTGCCTCTCGTGGCTGTCGGATTGTTTTATGGAGAAGGGTACTTCTCTCAGCATATCGATAAAGAGGGTTGGCAGCAGGAGTCTTATACCGAAGCAAAAACGAGTCACTTGCCAATTTCACCAGCCTTCACGCCAGAGGGGAAACCGGTTGTGATTTCAGTCGTCACACGCACCGGTGAAATCTTTGCCAAGGTGTGGCGGATTGATGTCGGACGCGTTGCCCTCTATTTACTCGATACTGACATTTCTGAAAATAGTGAAGAAGATCGACATTTGACCGCACGGTTGTATGGTGGCGATCAGCGAACGCGTATTCGCCAAGAGATCATGCTGGGAATCGGTGGTGTGAAGGCTCTGGAGGCCATCGGAATTGAGCCAAGCGTCATTCACATGAATGAAGGGCACTCGGCATTTGCTCCCTTGGAGCGTGTACGCAACCGAATGCATGAAGATGGATTCTCTTTTGATGATGCGTTACGCGATGTTGCTGCTGCCTGTGTCTTCACAACACACACTCCCGTTCCGGCAGGTCATGACCGGTTTGACCCGGGTCTGGTCGAAGAACATGTAGGACCGTTGGGGGATCAACTGGGCTTGGATCACCATGCGTTGATGAGCTTAGGCCGAGTCGATCCTCAGAATGAAGGAGAAACTTTTTGTATGACCGTGCTCGCCTTCAAATTGAGTCGTCTGGCGAACGCGGTATCAAACCTGCATGGAGTCGTGAGCCGTCGTATGTGGGCCTCTTTGTGGCCCTGGCGAAGTGAGGAAGAAATTCCGGTCGGTCACATTACAAATGGCGTTCATATGCCAACCTGGTTGGCTGCGCCGATGCGTGTGATCTACGACCGTGTATTGCCGACTCAATGGTATTACCATACAGGGGAGTCAAATGTCTGGTCTGGAATTGAAGAGATTTCCCCCGGAGATCTTTGGGAAACGCATCAGTCATTAAAAAATCGTCTGATTATTTATGCTCGTGAATCATTGGTCAAGCAGGCACATCGACGAGGTAATTCTGAGAGCGAAATCAGCCACTTGAAAACCGCTTTGAATCCAGATGCGTTGCTGATTGGTTTTGCGAGGCGTTTTGCCCCTTATAAACGTGCCGACCTTGTGATGAAGGATATGGATACATTTCTCAAGATTATTGAGGATTCAGATCGGCCGGTACAATTTATCTTTGCGGGTAAGGCACATCCTGCCGACGAACGAGGTAAGCAGATTGTGCAAAGAATATTCAAATTAACACAAGAGCCACCGTTCCGTGGAAAAATTGTGTTGCTTGAAAATTATGACATCAATCTGGGACGACATCTCGTTCAAGGGGTTGATGTCTGGCTGAACAACCCGCGTCGTCCACTTGAAGCATCCGGAACCAGTGGGCAGAAAGTGGTATTAAACGGTGGGCTCAACTGTTCTATTCTGGATGGATGGTGGGCAGAAGCCTTCGATGGTCAAAATGGTTTTGCCATTGGTAAAGGACGAACACACGTCAATCAGGAAATCCAGGATGATCGAGATGGTCTTAATCTGATGAAAGTGTTGAACGAAGAAGTCATTCCACTTTATTATGACCGAAATGAGGATGACCTTCCCCTTGGTTGGATTTCCCGAATGAAGCGAGCCATTCGAACTTTAGGCTGGCGGTTCAATGCAGACCGGATGGTGATGGATTATGCAGAAAAAATGTACCTGCCTGCAGCCGGCGGACTTTCAAGCCAAATCAAGGGAGACGCTTCGCTCTAAGATCGACGCGTAAAGAGTAGTTACGCGTTACAATCGTCATAACGGTTACAGGAGATGGATTTGTCATCTTTCCTGTGGCCGTTTTTTTTGTGTCATTTGCTCCAGAATGGAGTTGAGCAAGGGTTACTTGATGAATTCTAGAAACATCGGGATTCACTGCTCAAACTACGAGCTAACTTTTAAGCGTAATGACTTTAAAAGTAAACTCTGGTGAGTTTTAGACTTGTACTCTCGGCCCCGCAACAAAAGTTACCAGCAGTTTCAATCAATGGCTGATCAAAGCATTCTGTGTATGATATTTGCCTGTAGTGAATTCCACAAAACGCAGGTGGACAGATTGAGTTGATGTGAAGGGGCTTTTGATCACAGTTTGTTCGTTTCAGATGAAAGCGTTTTCCCAATGAGTTCAGCGACAGCAGGCCAATCGAGTATGCCCTTTAAAAGTGCGATCCCTCAGGGAGAGTTGTCGGATTTGGTCAAAGGGTACATGGATGTCGAAATATGGCGCTCAACAGGTTGGCTGACTCGGCTTGATCTGGATGAACCACGAGTCGACGTGCGTTGTTTATCTGAACGAACTCGACTTTGCAAACGAATACTCGATATCATAGTCTCTTCAATCATGCTGATAGTTCTTTCTCCCTTACTGTTGATTCTGGTGATTGTCGTCAAGCTCAGCTCTCCGGGACCTGCGATTTTCAAGCAGACCCGAGTCGGCTTAAATCTGAGAAATCAAACGAAAACTGATCGTCGCAAGGAACAACTTGATCTGTCTGAAGTCGGAATTGCCACTGATCGTCGAACGCATGCTGATCGTCGTGATGAAACAGGCTATGGGATGCCCTTTACTCTGTATAAATTTCGCACGATGACGGTAGATGCCGAAAAGAATGGTGCTCAGTTTGCTGTCCAGGGCGATCCACGAGTGACGCGGCTGGGACGCTTCATGCGAAAAACGCGATTGGATGAGCTTCCTCAACTTTGGAACGTACTCAAAGGGGAAATGACCTTAGTTGGTCCGCGTCCCGAACGTCCGGAATTCATCGAAGGTTTGAGCAAGGAAATTCCCAATTATCTCAATCGTCTTGGTTTGAAGCCGGGACTGACAGGAGTGGCTCAAATTGTGAACGGGTACGATAACAATGTGGAAGGCTTTCGCAGAAAAGTCTCGCTGGACTTGATGTACTTACAAAACTGCTGTTTTTGGAATGACTTGAAGATCCTGTTTCGAACGATCCGTGTCATCCTGACTGGTAGTGGTGCGTTATAAGAATTCGACGTTGAGTTACTGTCCTTCCTTTTGGATTGTCTAATTCATTTCTATTGCGATCTTGCAGTCAATTTTCGCTCCGATGATTTCTTTATTGCTTAGTGTATTTGAAGTCATTTCCAGGCGTTTCCTTGCTTTGCAGAGAGGTTCCTGATAGTCTTGAATCTGTGGAGAGCGAGTCAACAAAGGGTTTTTGCAGCGTCGAAGTCAGTCGGCGCGAGGTCCATTCATGTTTGTTTGGCTCGGATTAAAAAGGAACGTCAGCGTACGCAGGTTGGTTAGCCTGCTGGTACTGTTTGCTTTGTGCGCCTCATTCGTTCCCCTGCCAACCAGCTCGAAATCACCTCTTAAAAAAGACCAATCGACGCCTTATCCCTGCCAGAACCGACCTTGTGGCTGTCGCTCTGCGGAGCAGTGCTGGAAGAGTTGCTGCTGTTTCAGTAACAAGGAAAAAGTTGCTTGGTCTAAGGCAAATCGTGTCACACCTCCAACTTATGTGATTGCTGCAGCAGAGAAAGAGGCTACTGAATCTGTGTGTCAGACCGAGGGATGTTGCACGAAACAAAAAAAATCTTCCCAGCAGGAAATTGTCGTAGCGAGTTCAGAGAATTGCTGTACCTCTTCAGATGAACCAGAGAAAACAACTTCTTTTGAAGTTTCAGCTGAAGAGAATGAAACTTTTTTTGTCATTGGAGTATTCGCTCAGAAGTGTCAGGGACAGGGGCTTTTCTGGAACAGCCTGCCTTGGGCAATTTTGCCTGAAGTTCAAGCAATGGTCTCCTACTCTGATCTTGTGGTGTGGACGCGTCCCACTTCTACCACAGCTCCACGATCCGCGGCAGAACCACCTGAACCACCGCCTCGCCTGATGGTGAATTCCACCACTGTTGCCTGAATCCGCCCGGGCTCTAAATTCCAGTGCGCTGCTGCGCGCTGAGAACCAAGCTTTCGGATTGGCGTGCGGCTTGTGCTAGTACGCTTACGGTGGGACGCGGCTCGCTCTCCACAAAGATGGGTTAAGACCTGCTGTGAGCGTGCTACCACCGGCCGCATCGACCTCGCGGAGACAGACTGCTGACTACTTTTTAAAAGCTCTCGTTCACTTCTGCGCGAAAATGGCGCGCGGCTAGTTGGAACATACGAACTTTACTATTTGATATTTGCGAGGAACACAATGTTATTTCCTATGAGAGGTTTTCGGCGTGGGAGCCGAGGTTTCACTTTAATAGAACTGTTGGTGGTGATAGCCATCATTGCGATTTTGATTGCGTTATTGCTGCCTGCTGTGCAACAGGCGCGGGAAGCTGCCCGACGTGCTCAATGTAAGAATAATATGAAACAGATTGGGCTGGCGATTCATAATTATGAGAGTGCCTACACTGTGTTTCCCGGGCTGTCCTCAGCAAGCACGTATGGCTATTCGGTTCAAGCGCGGATTCTCCCTTTTGTTGATCAGGCAAACTTACAGAATTTGATCGATTTTGAAGTTCCACTGATGTTGGGATCGGGGGGCAGCCAGTCCCTGAACCCGGTGCATACTGTCGTCGCGGGCCAGGTATTACCATTATTTCTTTGTCCGAGTGAGCCGGAATCGCCCATTTTCCAAAATGCCAATACAGGAAATGCTCAGTTTGCCGGGACGAATTATGTGGTCTGTACTGGTGATGGAACAGACACAAATTACGACACACGCGCACAAACGAATGGAATGTTTTTTATGGGATCGGCCAGCCGATTTCGGGATCTGACTGACGGCTCAACGAATACATTGATCCTTTCAGAGTCACTGATGGGGAACAAGTTGGACGGCAGTGGTCTAGTCTCTGACCCTCAACGCCAGATGGCCCGATATCGAGGTGGCGGATTGGGAGCTCCCGGTGAAGGCTTCACGAGTGCGCCGGGACATAATCCGGATATTGCCGCAGCTGCCGCAGCCGCCGGGAACTTTGACGGTCGTGGACGCGGTTCCTGGATCTGGGGTCGCGAGCACATGACGACATTCAATACATATATGACGCCAAATCCTCAAACTCCCGATGTGCATCGTAATGGATACGGATGGTTTGCTGCACGCAGCATGCATGTGGGTGGTGTGCATATCGGCCTGGGTGATGCCTCGGTGCGATTTGTCAGTAACAATATCGATCTTAATCTCTGGCGTGCACTCGGCACCAAAAATGGTGGGGAAGTGATTGGTGAGTTTTAGCAGGTAAGATTAAACCTGTTATTCAAAAACCTAAGCAAGGTAATCTTAAATTCCATGTTTCCAGGAGAAACTGAAATGAATAGAAATTGTTTCAAACCGGGACTGACAAGTTGGCTAGTTACCATTCTGTCTGCCGGTATCGTATGTTTTGCTTGTGTACTCTGCATAGCAGAAGAGACACCATCTGAAGATTCAAAAATACAACGTTGGCCCGCCTTTCAGGGGGCAGGAGCGACCGCGATTGCCGCTGAATCCATACCGCTTATCTGGTCTCCCCAGGAAAATATTGCGTGGCAGACTGAGTTTCCCGGTAAAGGACAGTCGAGTCCGGTGATCTGGGGAGATCGTGTCTTTGTGACTTCGATTGAAGGGGCAATGAAAAACGACTGTCACGTTGTTGCCTTGGATCTTGCAACAGGGAAGTTGGTCTGGGACTTCAAAACAGCATCTTCACAACCGGTGCGTGCCAATTATTTTCAAAGCCGTTCTGCTCCGACTCCCGTAGTTGATGCGAGGCACATTTATGCTTTTTTTGAAACCGGAAACCTGGTGGCGCTGGATCATGCGGGCAAGAAAATCTGGTCTCGCTCGCTGACCGATGATTATGGTGAATTTGAAGTGCGGATCGGCTTGGCCGCTTCTTTGACACAGACTGCAGACACAGTTGTTGTATTGATTGATCACGAAGGCCCCTCCTATTTACTGGCTGTTGATAAACAGACTGGCAAAACGAAATGGAAAACCGAACGTTTCAGCCGACAGAGTTATGCATCGCCCACAGTATTAAAGGTCAATCAGGCAGATCAGATTGTCTGTAGTTCAAGTGGCAGCATTGATGGTTACGACCCGACAACTGGTAAGCAGTTGTGGACGTTTGAAGAAGTCGGCGGCAACAGGGCCTGCACGCCGACTTCTTTTGGTGATGGCAAGTTTCTCATCAGTGCCTCACCTGGCATGCATGATGAGCGGCTGGCTGATGCCAAGAAATCGAACTTCGCCATGCAGGTGAAACGGGTGGGAGAGGAGTATCAACAGAAGATACTCTGGAAAACGAATAAAGCGATGCCTTCATTCGGTTCGCCAATGGTACATCAGGGATTGGCATACTGGGTGAATAAAGTCGGTGTTGTTTATTGTTTTGATGTCGCCACAGGCAAGCAGGTTTACATTAAACGTTTACGTCAGCCTTGCTGGGCAACACCATTCGGACTTGGTGACCGTATCTATTTTCCTGGCAAGGATGGTTTAACAACGGTGATCGCTGCAGGACGTGAGTTTCAGGAACTTGCTCAAAATGAACTGTTTGATGGCGCTACTGCAGCCGGAGACGCTGATCTTAAACGGCGTGAGGAAGCAGCTCGCAAGCCGCGCTCAACACAGCGATCTGAACGAAACTCTGGAGGACGGCCGCGGACACGTAACGGATTGATTTTTGCTGACCCGGTCCAATACGGGTATGCTGCAGTGAATGGATCGCTTGTCATGCGGACAGGCAGCAAATTGTATTGCATTCGGAAACTGGTTTCCGTTGACCGTCAAGAAAAAACGGTGAAGGTCAGTTCCAGGGAAGGAGACTCTCAATGAGCGATCACCTGAGAATCATTGTGATGATGACTTTTATTATTGGTGTCAGGAGCAGCCTGTTGTGGGCTGCTCCTCCCCTCGATTTTGAAGCGGCACCGATCAACTACAGCGATGCGACTCCTCAGAATGTCATTACCGAATTACAGAAAGAATTGAATGCAAACCGAAAGACATGGAAGTTTGCTGACAATTTTGGGTATCTGCTTCCGTTACTCAAGGAGTTGAAAATTTCTGTCTCTTCACAGATGTTGACGTTTGGGAAAACCAGCATGCAACGTCCCTTAATTGGAAGGGAACGGCCACGGTCTATTTACTTTAATGATGAAGCCTATGTTGGCTATGTTCAGGATGGGCTGATTGAGATGATAGTTTCCGATGAAAAGCTGGGACTGGTGTTTTACACACTTGAACAAACTCCAGCAAAACCTCACTTTCAGCGACAGGTGGCGCGCTGTATGACCTGCCATTCTTCAACACGCACAAAGAATGTTCCGGGACTTTTAGTGCGATCGATGTTTGTTGATCCTGAAGGTTTGCCGGTTCTCTCAGCGGGAAGCTTTCGCACAGACCACTCCAGCCCCTTATCCAAACGCTGGGGAGGCTGGTATGTGACGGGAACACATGGCGAAACACCGCATATGGGAAATTTCCATCTGCCATCATCAAAGCGGCCCAAAAAACCTGTCGTCAACAGGACCGGTGTGAATGTTAAAGATCTGACAAAACTGACCAATGTGGCTGCTTATCCTGCTCCTCATAGTGATCTCATAGCATTGATGGTCTTTGAACATCAAATTGATTCCCAGAATTTTATGATTCGAACGAACTATGCATGGCAGATTGATAAGCACCGTGGTGAAGAGCTGAAAGAGGATGCGGTTTGGAAATCAGAGGCCGAGCAGCTTGTTAAGCACCTGTTGTTCGTGGGTGAAGCACAGCTCAAATTTCCGATTCAAGGCACATCGGCTTTTGCAAATGAGTTCACCGGACGCGGCCCTTTTGATTCACAAGGTCGGTCTCTGAGGCAGTTTGACTTACAGCAGCGACTGTTCGCGTTTCCGTGTAGCTATATGATTTATTCTGCGGCGTTTCAATCTTTACCATTACCGGTTCGTTCCCACGTGTATGAGCGACTGCACCAGGTTTTAAAGGGAACTGATCGGTCGAATGAGTACGCGGGTCTATCGCCTTTTGATCGTCAGAATTTGTTATCGATTCTTCCCGAAACAGTACCAGAATTAAAACAGGTGTGGGAACGTTTGCCTTTATTAGAACCAGAGAAGTAAGTTGCGATTCATGCTCGTTTACTAATGATAGATTTTCATCTCTATCGATCGCTTCAAGATCGAGTAAAATGGGACTTGAATCGTGTATGAGCCATTTGAAGTATCAGAGTTGTTTTACTGTTGAGTGATTTCAATGTGTGATCATCTTCAATGGCGTGAATGAGTCAAGCGTTGATCGGCACGCGATACGAGATGAAACACCGATGATGCTAACCTGAAATGTCGCGAAATGTCTGTGATGCGGTTCGATAGCAGCAAAAAAACGACTGATGATTTTGAACGTCTTTAATTTGTTCATTGTACAAAATGAAAAAACAACTGGTTTTTGATAGTGCTGAGATCAACAGGGGCAACCATTTTCACTGTCTGGAAAACATTCCCACGCGCGCGACGCAAATCGCGCAGTTTAAGGAGGTGCAGGAGTAAGTCAAGAAATAAAAAAACGACCTGAATACAGGTCGTTTTCGTGAATTTCAATATTCCTGAATTTGTCAATCACAATTTAGGATGGGAATCATCGCGAGACTGACACGTGTTTGATCAGGAATCGTTCTCGGGATAGTGGCTGAGGTTCAGTGTGTTAGCGGGAACCATTTTTTCTTGTTTGGTATCCCAGCCCATCATGTGACCGGATCTCCAGGACTCATTTGCCATGTTGACAGCGACAACACCTGCTAACCCTAATTCACTGGGGCAATTCAATTTTTCACCGTTGCGTAAGTGATTTTGCAGATTCGTATGATGCAGCTTCGTATCTTCTGCACCAGACTTTTTATGCTCTGCCAGAACCTTACCATCTTTATCTTTGGCGACCCAGCCAGATGAAGTGAAGTAGAGTGTGCCACGATAGCCTCGAATGAGGTGGTCGATGCCGACACGGTTACTCATCGTCCCGAGAACATAGACCGTCATGCCGCGTGGGTACTCACAAATCATTTCAAAGTTGTCTGGCAGGTTGCGATCATCGCGCCATTGCCAGATACCTCCCATACCCACAACACGACGTGGATAAAGCAAATTACAGGCTTTCATAATACGCGTGATGCGGTGGATGAAGAGGTCAGTACAAATCCCACCCGAATATTGAGAGTAGTTTCGCCACTCATAATAATGATGTGGATTCCAGTCTGTTTTCGGAGCCTTTCCGAGCCAGGCATTCCAGTTCAAATCGGCAGGCTTCGGTTCATCATCCTTCAGACCGGGACGACGCCACGGGCCCTGTGATCCATAACGCCGAACGTACTCTATTTGCGCTTGAACGACCTGGCCAATAACACCTTGTTCGATTGCTTTCGCGGCAGAGCTGTAGGAATCATCAGACATGCCTTGTACGCCGACCTGAATCGGGAGCTTGGTCGCTTTCTGTTTTTTGATGACCGCCTGTGCTTCTGGAATACTGTGCGTCATTGGTTTTTCACAATAGACGGCTTTACCAGAATCCAAAGCATCGATTGTCATCTGCGCGTGCCAATGTTCCGGAGTCGCAATCGTGACATAGTCGATGTCTTTGATTTCCAAAACTTTTTGATAATCAGAAAAAGCATGTTTGGCTCCCGTTTTTTCTTTGCCTTCGTCAGCGCGCTTTTTCCAGCAGTCAGCGACTGCGATAGCTTCCAGATTATTCTTTTCGCGAATCGCATTGAACGTATTCATGTGGGCATTTGCCATTCCTCCAGCGCCAAGGAAACCGATGCGAATCCGGTCATTGGCGCCGAGAATACTTCCATAGCTTTGTGCTGTCCAAGCCAGGCCGGCAGCAGCGGTACTACCAGCTTGGAGAAAAGTTCGACGAGTCACTTCAGAGGAAGTCTTTTTCTTTTCAGAACTCATAAGTACCAATCCTGTTTCTATATCTAATTAGAATAATGGGAGCAAATTAGGGAAGCTCTTTGATGCGCATGTTTTTAAACTCAATTTTGGCACCATGACCACACAGACAAATATGTCCTTTGTCTCGTTTCAAACCGGGGTGCTCCTTGCCATCAATCGTACCGTTTTTCTTAGCATCGGCCATATCGAAATCGACAATGGTCGTTCCGTTCAAAACCACTTTCAGCTTATTTCCATCAACCATAATTTCCTGGGAATTCCATTCACCCACTGGTTTGAGGTGCCCTCGCTTCGCTGGTGCGGTTCCATATAATGAGCCATGATACTGATAATTTTGTAACTTGGCATATTTTTTCGCGGTATCGTCGAGGATTTGAATTTCTTTACCTGCATAGGCGGGGCTGGTTTTAGGTTTGAGAGGAACATGAAATCCAATACCATTATTGGCTCCGGGTTCCAGTTTGAAATCAAATCGCAGAATAAAGTTTTTGTATTCTTTGTTGGTAAATAAATTACCACCACTTTCCTTTTTACTGATGAGCATACCGTCTTTGGCGTAATAACCATTAGTGGCACCTTGCCAGCCATCTAATGATTTTCCATTGAAGATACTTACAAAATCGCTATCACAATGCTCTTCAGCAATCAGATCAGCGGGTTGAGTGACACAGAAACAGGCACTCATAAATAAACAGAGTGTAGTGAAACTTTTAACAGAAAGTTGAAACATGGCATTGATTCCTTGATATACAGCAATTGAAAGTGACTCAGGTAGGAAACCCTGTGATATTTAGGGATCTTAAATAAGGTGTGTCAGCTTGAGCATACCAAAGGGAGATTACCAGAATCAATGGAAAACAGAGTGAAAGCAGTGGGTTTTTTGTTTGAGCTGATTTTGATTAAAATCAGCATCATACATCAAATTTGATTTTAGGATTTGTATTACAGGGAAGATGAACGGTTATGAAAATTGAAAATGAAACAGGGGCTGATGTTGCAACACTGCGCTGGATCGGTGGAACAGATGGATATCTTCAGATGATCGACCAGACCTTACTTCCAACTGAGTTTCGAGAGATTGAATGCCGCACCGTTGAGACCGTTTGGGAAGCAATTAAAAAGCTTCGAGTTCGCGGAGCGCCCGCAATTGGAATCGCCGCTGCTTACGGAGTGATATTGGGACTGCAGACCGTTGCTGGTTCAGACCGTGGCCGCTTTGATCAGAGATTGAAAGAGGTTTCGGAATACTTAGCGGGAAGTCGACCCACGGCTGTCAACCTGTTCTGGGCACTCGAACGATTGCAAAAACTGGCCGATCTTTCTCCAGAACTTTCCGGCGGTGAAATGCATCAGCGTTTGTTGGATGACGCACTGAAGATTGAGCAGGAAGATTTACAGATGTGCCATAAAATTGGTGAAGTGGGAGCCAGATTGCTGGCAAAAGGGGATGGTGTTCTCACACACTGCAATGCAGGGGGGCTGGCAACTTCAGGAGGTGGTACTGCGCTCTCTGTTTTCTTTGAAGCGGCGCGACAGGGAAAAGAAATTCACGTGTATGCAGATGAAACCAGACCGTTGCTACAAGGAGCACGCCTGACAACCTGGGAGCTCATGCAACGCGAGATACCGGTTACTTTAATTAGTGATTCCATGGCTGGTTGGGTGATGCAGGAAAAGAAAATCCAGGCAGTAGTTACCGGTGCAGATCGTATCGCCGCCAATGGAGACGCTGCGAATAAAATTGGAACTTACTCGGTAGCCTTATTGGCGCATGCGCATGGAATTCCTTTTTATATCGCTGCACCTTCCAGCACATTTGACCTGAGTTTAGAGAGTGGCAATCAAATTCCGATCGAAGAACGTCTTGCTGAAGAGATTACGAATGGATTTGGCAAACAGACAGCCCCCGAAGGTGTCGATGTTTACAATCCTGCCTTTGATGTGACCCCTGCGAAGTATATCAAGGGAATCATCACAGAACAGGGTTTGATTCAGCCGGTTACGAAAGAGGAAGTTTCTCGCGTGCTTTCTACTGCTGACGCTTGATTCTGCCAACGCTGAGTATCACCGATGATTAATATCTCGGAGCTTGACTGAGTTCTGGGCTTTGGATCTGGATCGGCTGTTGCTGAAACTGTTGTTGTGGTTGAAACTGCTGCTGGTATTGAACGGGGACCATCACAGGTTGTTGTTGATAGTAGGAAGTCTGCCGCTTGAGGGCTTCCTTTCGTTGCTGAATTCGTTCCAGATCCTTCTCTCGCCGAGGAAGTGCATAGTTCTTCCAGGCAGCTTGTTCCTGGTATCGATTCCAGAAATGTTGTGAATAAGTAAGTTGTGGGGTGATTCCCCATCCCGCAGCCACCTGACTTTGTGAGAGAACGTGTCGGTAATTATAGGGCCTGAAAAAATGATAGCCGCTATAAGGTGAAATTTCCTGAAAATATCCATGCTGCCAGGGGTGTTGTGAATCGAAGGGATATAACTCGTCTCCAAAGATTCCACCAGTGACTCCGCCGCTCGTAACGGGGCCATCTGTCGTTGGATAATAAGCTCCGCCAGGAATCTCGGTGGCACCATAATAGGCCCCATTAGAAATCGCAGGATCTCCACCGAGGGCAGCTGTAATGGCAATCGCAAAAAAAGTCGTAGACATATCCGAAATTCCTCTACGTCACTCAACAGTGACTATTTCTGTTTTGTGAATCGTAACAATGATTAATTTTCGTGGGCTGAGTCATTTCTCGCATAACTTATTTATCGGATAATCAAATACCCGTTCCTTCAGGTTCATCATAAAAATCGTAAGATGTAAATCACATAAGCGCGCTATAACCTGAATATTTTTAAATCGGGTTAGATCATCCAGTCAAAATGGAACGGCAATATCTGCCGAATCCGGTAGAGGAGCGAATCCTTTTTTACGGATTTCATCTCGACTTACCTAAAAATGGTGTAGGTTTAATAGTAGACGCGAGAAGTGACTGGTAGTTCTGTGAGCGGATTGATCGCTCATGTGGTTCAGATAATTCAAAAGTCGACCCGGTTCAGATATCCAGACAGTAATCGCGATCATTGATAGATTCAGCATGGATTCACAATAAAAGCTATTCAAAATTGTGATTGATGCGTTTTTTGGTCATCGTTTGATGATATTCTGAAATTCTTACACGAGATGTAAGGGACTAACCATGCCACAAATTAAAATTATAATAACGATATTATTGATCGGTGTTGCTCCTCTATACGCTGATGATCCCGTGATACCAGGGGCTGATTTAGGGAAATCATCGACATTACCTCCTCCACCAAGCTCAGTTTCACCCAGTCCAGATCCCGCTGCGAACGTCGCACCTCAAAATGCTCCGCAGAATCAAAATCCTGATGCGATTACACGTCCTGTCCCTGGTTATCAGGGGGGGCCTTATGTGCGGGGTGGAAATCAATATTGGTTACCCAACAATATTGCACCCCAAGTGGGAACACCTTATTACTATAGCGCTACTCAAGGCCCAGGAAGTACTTATGGAATGACTGGACCTAGCGTGGGTATGCATGCGGGACAGACTTGGTATGGTGGTTATCATAGTGCGAATACAGGAATGCAAGACCAGGCTCTGTCATCTGATCCTTATACAAGGCACTTTGGACCCGGGTTTTATCGGTCGCACGAGTATGGGCATTTCCGTTTCCCCTCATACAGTTACAGGCGGCCTTGGTATAATCCAGGGGCTCCTACTTATAATCGTGACACAAACTATCGCTGGTGATTCACTAATAAAATGAACAGTTTTTAAGGCTGATTTGACTGAATCCCATCGCCCAGGCTTTAAGCCTGGGTTTTTTTATTGCTACTAAAATAGCGGCGTAAAAGGTGTGACGTTCCGTAGAAGAGGAAAAATAAGTCGATCCATTCTAATCCTCTTTTCATGATTAGCCGATACAAACAATACAATGTGGTATGTATTTACCCAAATTGCGTTCATTGGATTTGAGGTTCGGAACAACTTCGTCGAGATCCAAGTCGATTGGGGCATTTTGAATCATACACTGAAATGATTGATATACAGCAAGTTAAGGAAAATTTGCTGACATTTGATAAACGTTATTTTTGATTCTAAGTCATGTTCTATGAGCCCTCTGGTTGTTCTCTAACATGAAACAAGGACTCAATGATAACGCAAATTGCCATTTTCCTCTGAGTAGGTAATTGGGGAGCGACTGCGGATGTTCAAACAGAACTGCCACGGACGGGCACTTCGAAATTTTGAAAAGAATCGATTTCAAGATCTCACAAAGCTGATTGCTATTGTACTGGCAAATGTCGTTTGTGCGCAGTTGGTACTCGCTCAGGGCCCATCGATGATCCAATTGCCTCAGCCTGTTCCAAGGGGAGATCAGTATGTACCAGCACAAGTTCAAGTTCCCTCAAATAACTCTGGACAATTTCAGCAAAGTCCCTATGTTCAGCAACCTCAGGGAGTAATGCCAGTACAGAACGGAATTGTACCGATTCCGAATGGGCAAGTACCTGCGCATGGTCCAAGCATTCGTATGGTTCAGGATACAGGACGTATTACCAGAAAACCACTACCTTCACAGATCCGTTCAACTCCCGGAATCTTTGATGAAATGGAAATCATTATTCGCCGTAGTCAGTTGGTGATTACGAATTCCCGAATTCGGCGATATGCGATTGCGGATCCTTCGATCATTGAATTTGTTACTTACTCGCCTACGGAAGTGGCCATTGTTGGTTTGGAACTGGGAACAACCACTCTTACGCTCTGGTTTGAAGGCGATGAAACTCCCATTACCTATCTTGTCCATACCATACAGGACCCTGACTACGGTGATCAGAGACGAATCGACTACGGCAAACTGGAACGAAAATTAGCAGTCTTATTTCCTAACAGCAAAGTATACTTGATCCCGCTTTCACGGAAAATCATTGTCAAAGGGGAAGCTGCTGATGCAACAGAGGCCGCCCATATTCTTTCTGTCATTCGGGGAGAAGTGATCAGTCTGGATGGAAATCTTGGTGGGCCACAGCCTTATTCAACTGGTTTTGGATATGGGGGGGCTGGCATTGACTCTACATATGGTGGCGTTGATCTTGATTATGCGTCCTCATTAATTGTTAATATGCTTGAGATTCCTGGAGAATTTCAAGTGATGATTCATGTGACAATTGCGCAACTGAACCGAACGATGTTGAGACAACTGGGTGTGGATTTAAGTGTTCTGTTTGACAATGGTCGACATTTTATTGGTTCAACGATGGGTGGCGTTCCTTCGACTTTGACCGGTATTTTTGAAGCAGGTGAAGTGAATGTACTCATTAATGCATTGGCTCAGAATGGTACAACAAAAATTATGGCTCGGCCGACTTTAACCGTATTAAGTGGGCACTCAGCGAGTTTTCTGGCCGGTGGTGAATTTGCGGTACCTACGATTGTGGGGGTAGGGGGAGCCCAGGGAACATCAACCACGTTCCGAGGTTTTGGTACCTCAATCGTAGTGACACCAATTGTGATTGACAAAGATTTGATTCGTATGCGAATCGTTCCGGAATATAGCCAAATCAACGACAATAACGCAGTCTCCGGTATTCCGGGTTTGGATTCCAGAAGAGCCCAGACAACTGTCGAGTTACGCGAAGGCCAGACAATCGTGCTAGCAGGTTTGTTCGGGCATGATACAACGACTGGAGTGACACGTATTCCCTGGTTAGGAGAACTTCCTCTCGTTGGCGGTTATTTATTCAGCTCGAAACAATCGAGTCAGGGGGAATCGGAATTACTGATTACAGTGACTCCTCAACTAGTCAGGCCTATGGAAGAAGATGAAGTGCCACCTTATCCAGGTTTCGAGGTGACAGTGCCTCATGATAAAGAATTATACAAGTACAATATGACTGAAGGGGCACCGGATACCGGGGTTTACCAACTGCAACCGTATGGACGAGGAGCGGGCCGCGGTGTGGAAGTCGGTTATCAGCCATTTAATCCAGCACCCGCTTCACCTTACTATCCTCCAGTGAGTACGGGAACTTATCAGAACGGTGCAGCAGCACAGCCTATTCCTCCCAGTCGTCCGTTTCCGAGTCAAACGAGGCCGGTAAGACCACCGAGGCCGGTTCATTCAAATCAGCCGCCATCACTTCCACCACCCGCACCGGCAGCAAGTGGACCTCAGGCTCAGAATTTGAATCGAGGAAATCTATCACAACAAAATCAGCCGCGCTTTACCCAGATGATCAAAGATAGATTCCAGAACACGAAGACTGGTAGAAACAACAATAATTGGGTCCAACCAGCAGGTTATGTGGATCCTAAAAAACGAATTGATTCTTCTGAATCACCAAAGAGTCAATCAAAATTTCCCTGGATCGGTCGAGGGAAGTAACTCTCGAAGTACGAGAACTAAATATTTATTGTTCAATGGGTTTTCAGCTCATGGAACGTGAATCATAGAATTGATACTGAAATACGATTTGTCTGAATCTTATAACTGAATTTCGTGTTTTGAAAATCAATATAAGATAAAACATCGTATAAAATAACAATTGAGGGACATGATGGCCCGATTACCAATAATACAAAAACTGGTTCTTGCTTCGTTCTGCATACTGCTGGTAGCAGGTTGCTGTGGTTGGGGCGGTGGTGGCCAGTGGGGATTACACAAACGCTCATTAGCAATTCCTGAAGTCTATCCACTGGGTAGTGTGAATCGAGCGCATTATCACACAATGGAGTCCAATGCCGAGGCGGTCGATTTTATTATCAACCGAAATGAATTTGTCGAGAATAGTGCCGAACTTACCACAAACGGAAAAGATCACATTCTCGAAATCGGAGCACGGATGAGAAGTGCTCCTTATCCGGTAATTGTTGAACGCAGTGATAATAATTATGCCCCGGAACTTGATGCATTTCGACGTCAACTGGTTGCTCGGATTTTAACAGATCTGGGAAACCAGGATGCTGACCAGCGCACCTTTGTTGCAACCCCTTATGGGCGGTCATTGAATTCCCGAGAAGCGGAAATCGACTACTACCGATTCCTCTTTACTCGTGGTGGATTTGGTGGCGGCTTTGGTGGTGGTTTCGGCGGTGGCGGTTTCGGCGGTGGTGGCTTTGGTGGTGGTGGATTTGGCGGTGGTGGATTTTAAATTCGCCTGAATTAGCTATCTTCACAAGATCTGTCACAGGCTTTCCAAGTAGGACAATCAAAACGTCACAAGAGAATCATTTCTCCTGTGGCGTTTTTTAAATTCATATTTGACAGGAATTTAAGAAGAATTGTTCTTGTAGATTTTGTTCAAACAGCGGTCAGATCTCGGGATGTCGATCGAATATTGTCTTTCAATTTATTTTCAAAACTCGTATCG
The DNA here is from genome assembly GCF_007748175.1 of Gimesia aquarii. Classification (NCBI taxonomy): domain Bacteria; kingdom Pseudomonadati; phylum Planctomycetota; class Planctomycetia; order Planctomycetales; family Planctomycetaceae; genus Gimesia; species Gimesia aquarii. Next base: position 2,714,586 of record NZ_CP037422.1, on the reverse strand, counting down.
ACACGATTTGGGAATCAGCTTAAAATCCTCGCCTCACATTAAATCAATTCTCTCTCAAAGTCCCTCAATCCACAAATATACTTTTCTTGCTGACAATCCAGTAAAAGAAGCAAAATCAATATTCAATCTAATGCAGGCCGAGACTGGAATCCGTCTAAAAATATGTGATTTCATTAGTGCACTTGGAATTGAGTCGATTGTGCTTCATCCAGATTGCTGGCTTTAAACAAATCATAAATTTAAATGAAGCAGCACGATCTGTATTCGCTGAGTTAAGGTTGATACCCGATGAAAACTCGTATGTTTCAACATGTTGTATTCCTGTCATTGCTTTCCATCTTAATATATGGATGCCAGTCTGGTCCTTTCGCCAGAAATTCTCAATTATCGGATTCATTTGCCCAAGATTCATCTGAAATGAAGAATGAGTCTGAAATACAGAAAAGTTTAAGAGAAGCGATGGCTGTTGAGAGACAGAAAGGACAATCTGAGAGAAATCGGCGGAATTCCCAACCAGATCCGTCGGCCAGCCTGGCAGAACTTTCGACACCCAACCAAAATCAGAACCATCTTACTCGTCCAACGGAATCCAAAATTTTACCTATCAGTTCCACAGAACCAGCTCCCTTGGAGTCAAACGATACCACAGTGATTCGTGAATTAAATCTGGCTTATGATGCCGACCGCAGTGGAAATATTGAGAAAGCGCAAGGGTACTATCAGCGTGTTCTCACACTTGACCCTGACAATTTTGGGGCCTTGCATCGACTCGCAATTATTGAAGATAAAAAGAACAACTTTCCTACGGCTGAAGCTTATTATCTGAAAGCATTAAAACTAGATCCCTCGAATGCTGATCTTCTCAGTGATATTGGCTATTCCTATATGTTACAGGGACGTGATGATTATGGTGAGAAATACTTGCATGAAGCACTCAAATATCAACCAGGTCACAGACGCTCTCTCGATCATCTCGGTTGGTACTATGGACGAATGGGACAATATGATCAGGCGTTGTCTCTGTTTCGTATGACGGGGGGAGAGGCTCAAGCGCAGTTGAAATTTGCCCAACTCTTCCCGGGCGTTGAACCGAATCCTACTTTGGCCCAAGGAGGCGCAAAGCCGCATAACGTACAAATGGTAGGACCGGAAAATACAATGGGGGGAATTCAAACTGCGGGTCAATTTCAGACAGACTATGATCAGAATATCCAACATGTGGGTGGCGGAGGCAGTGGACAATCCTCATCCCTTCAAATGGTGAATCCATCAGGAAACAATCCTACATTGCAGATCGCAGAAATGATGAAGCGGGAAAGAGACCGTGCTATTCAGGCGCGAGGTGATCAGCAGTTGCCTTCAATCAGTCCGAATCAACTGATGACAAAGCAAGTCACTGGTTACCCCAATCAAGCGACCGGGAATGTTCAGGATACTCCGCCTTTAATGGTGAATCCCTCAGAAACCGCTCCTACATCTGGAGCCAAAGCACCTCAAATTCAAGCTTGGCCACCGGCAGGTGATCCAGGCATCACCCAGGCAGTTGAAGCTTCGAATTATTGGGCATCGAAAGCACAGCAACAACAAAAACAACAGCAGCAGATTCAAAACCGAACAGCGCGTCCACTTTCTCCATCACAGATCCAACAGCAGCAATACAGGAACCCTGTGGTTCAAGGGAGGCAGTCCATGCAGCAGAGACAACCTCGAAACATGACTCCGCGACAACAACAGCAGATGCGAAGGCAGCAAATGGCACCTGCGAATGTTCCGCGTGCAGGCCAACCGATGTACGGCAGACAGTATCAGTCTCCCGGGCAATTTCCTAACTATCAAATCAATTCAACCCAGTCTCCACCACAGCAGCAGAGATCGCATTCTGAAAACATTCAGCAGAATCATGAGCAGCAGTTGGTCAAGGAAGCTGTCCGTACTGGTATGAACATGGGACCCGGCCAAATGTTTCCGGTTGCCGAAGGTAAGTCGAATCATCCAAATAGTTCACCCCTAATGTCTTCACAAATTCCGACAAGCAATCCAATACCTGCATCGGCACAAGTTCCTCAACAGAATGTTTATCAAACAGGTGGTCAAAGCATTCGCCAGGTCGGCACAGGGCAGCCAACCTATCAGCAGCAGATATCTCGTGGAATTAGTCAGGCTGGTTACGAGTTTTCAAATCAACAAACTTTGCAGATGAATGGTTTCAATTCAGCTACGCAGAATCGGAATCTTGGAAGAATTCATGAAATTCCTTCATCAGTACCTCAGTCTGCAATGTATTCTAATAACCCTGCGTTTGCTCCAGCGAATGTCCGTTCTCATAACCCGGAACCAAACCAGCAAATATCCTCTCCCGTTCAATGGGGAGCACAACAACAAGCATCACCTTACCACTTTCCAGCGCAGCAAGGTCAGTATTGATCAGAGCTCACGACCAGGTTGAGGAATTTAGCTGGCTAAGAGCTGTTGTTCGAGAGATTCGATGATTTCTTCCATAGGCCATTCTTGTAAGGCAACTTGAATCGAAGATCGATTTTCAAGCCATTTTCTGACCTGTTTTTCTGCGAACATCACAGTGCTGTGATTACGACCTCCAAAGAACTCTCCAATTTCACTATATGCCGCTTGCGTTAATTTTCTTCCAAGAAACATAGCCAGCATTCGAGGTTGGCTGATATTCCTGGCTCTGCGCGATGATTTCAAATCTGCTTCAGAGATGCCGAAGGTAGAACATACGATTTGTTTAATATCGTCGAGTTTAACAATTCGGATACAATCACGTTCCAGATCAGCCAGAATCTGACGTGCCATTGAAGTCGTGATTTTCTGCTTCGTCATGACGTGATACGTTTGCAGACAGTTCATGGCGCCTTCCAGTTCCCGGACATTATTGGTAAATCGTCTGGAAACATATTCCAAAGCACCCATTGTGATGGGAGTCTTTAATTTCAAAGCGCGTTGTCGTGCAATCTCGAGTCTCAACTCGATTTCAGGTGATTCCACACGACAGACTAGTCCTGAGAGAAACCGAGTCGTAAGTTCCTCACTCATTTTCGTTAGCAGGCGTGGGTGTCTGTCTGACGAAAAAACGAGTTGTCGGCCATGGCTTTCCAAATGTTTGATCGTGTGTAAGAGCTCTTCCTGAAAGATCCGTTTGGATTCAAAAAAATCAACATCATCGATGATGAGCACATCAACATTTCGGAATCGCTGACGAAAACTGGGAACAGACCTTTCTTGTAATGCTTTCGAGAAGTAGTTTCCGAATGATTCTGATGTAAGAAAAACGACTTGCAATGAAGGATAGAGTTGACGGACTTTGCGATAGAATCCTTCTAAAAGGTGAGTTTTACCTACACCGACTCCACCGTGAATAAAGAGTGGGTTGTAAAGCACTCCCGGCTGATCACTGGCTTGAAGCGTTGCCGTATACGCCAGTTGGTTTGACTTGCCAGTTACAAATGTTGAAAGGTTCGAAAAGAGCCTGCCTTTGTAACGCGATACTTCTTTTTTTAAATTCTTTTGATCACTTCGCTTGTGCTCACCTGATGTGTTTTTTGAACTCAAAGAAGAGGGATTTGTTTCTAAAGTTACAGTAGTCGAGTGAGTTGGCTCTCTATTTGAGGTTTTGTTATTTGAAACTTGAACCAGATCAGGATTCACTTCGAACCGATATTCCGCTGAGGAACCAATACAGGCAAGAGCCGTCGCGTAGATTTGGGAAGAAAACTTTTTTTGCATCCAGCTCAGCAAAAATGGACTGGCAACGCCTATGGTGAGAAGATTGCCTTCTATTTTGAAGCTGACTTTTCCTGCAAACCAGTTCTGGAAGCTGCGTTCACCGACCTGCTGCGCGAGCAATTGCGTAATCGATTGCTCACTTGTTTCGGTATTTACAGGCCCCAGCTTGGCTTCCGTTGGTTGCTTTTGTGTTGACCCACAAAGCGTACCCTCCACTGCCAAAGACTTGGGTTGCATCTTGCACCCTCCCCTTGCGCGCACAATCCCTCTACTATAACATAAGAAAAGCGAAATCCTGCTCTTCTGTAAAAATCATAGTCGTGAAATTTATAGGGAAATGATGCGCTAAAAAGCTCCATTGTGAACAGCATCAGGAAGATCTCAGGCAATTGTCTTCCAGCCCGCTGCGTTAACTCATTCAGTGCTTCTGATACTAGCTTGATTTAACAAAGAGTCAAACAGAAACGGAGAGGATTTTCTTCAGATTTTTGAGACCGAAATCAAAAGCTGTTTTACCAGTAGAAAATGACAAATTTCGCAGAAAAAAATTCACAGAAAGAGAACGCTTGTTTGTTCAAAACCTGTTTATTGATTTGTTGTTTTTTTTTCGGGAAAACGAGAACAGATCCGCGCATGAACACTCAAAGTGTATTGACTCACAAATCCCAATTCTTCATAAATCTTTATCGCATAGGAATTTTTGTAATCAACGGCGAGTATGACAGCCGTCTGGCTGTGGGTCTGGGCTTCCAGTAATCCATGTTGAATCAAAGTAGCACCGTACCCGTTTCCCCGATATTCTGGAGCCACTCCCATGTAGACGACTTCCCAGACATTATCTTTTTTGTGTTCAGTCATCAGTAGTACGCCTAGATCGACTCCATTTCGATGACACAGATACCAGTGATTCTGGTCAGAATCTCCTGAACTCCGGTGAGATTCTAATGATTCTTCAGCAGTTCGAGATTGATTCAGTGCGGGGCAATCATGAGAAGACTGATGTGTTAGCTCCAGCAAATCCAGGAATCGTTTGCGGTTTTTGTGTTCATCAAATTTGATCCACTGCAAATGCTCATCATTTAAAGTGGCTTGACTCAGTTTGGTCAGAGGATGTCTCATGAACATCAGGTTGGTTAAATGAGGAAATCCATTACGGCTCAGCAACCGTCGATGATTCATCTGTCCTGGTTCCAGCAAGGATTGACCGATACTGGCTTTGGATTGGTCGATACGTATAGCCATTTCCTGTAGAATTGCTTCTGCACAGTCGTCACGTTTCGTAAACGGAGGCCATAAGAATGCCGTTGTTAAATCTGTGAATATCAGAACTCCTACTCCAATCAGCGCACCTGAATCTCTCGCGATCAGAATTTGAGTTTTATCGATTTCTCCTGAAGAAATCGATTTCATGAAATCCTGAGTCTGTGACTCTCGCTCAGCTTCTGCTGCGTCCGCAAAGATAAAAGCCGAAGCCTCTGATTTTTCGGCTTTGGTTGCTAAAGAGATGGTAATCGACATGAGTAGTTATACATTCCCGTGTCACATGATTTACATCAGGTTGGTGGTGAAAGGCGCTCTACTGCTCACCATCATAAAAAAAAGGCTGGTCGATTGACCAGCCTTAGTTTGGAAAGATGCAGGTATCTTAAAATTTAACGGAATGTAAGTCGTTCAAATTTGTTGAATCGTGCCTTAAACGAGGCAGATTATATCCGTAAGGATTCGTGTCGATTGCGGGTGATGTTTCAGGTAATCCCCACTGTCTTTCCGGAAATTTACGAATCACATTATCAACGGGACTCAGATTCTGATCACCGATGAAAACGGGATGATAAGATTTCGTTGGAGTAGGGAAAGTTTGTTGTACAGGGTTAGGCGAATTTGTCACCAGAAGCAAAGCCAGACAGCAGGCAACCGTCGTCAAGGTAGGCAACAAGAAGTTGAACCTGGTAGGACGATTTTTTCGGCGTTGTGCAGCAATCTTAGCTGAGACTTTAGGCCAGACACTGTCTTGTAAGGAAGGCACAGGTGCACTGTCCAACTGTTTCTGAAGTGCGTCATAGCTTTTTTGCAACTCTTCGTATTGAGAGCGGCATTGATCACAGTTCTTGAGTTGTTTTTCTAAAAGTTCAAGTTCTGAACCAGATAAGTCGTTACCAACTGCGAGGGCGACCCGTGATTTCAAACCATTGCATTGTGCGCAGTGCATGTCTCTTTATTCCTTGCTCGACATGGAGGTTTCAACATTTTGTCGGCTAGACCATAGTTTTTGGAAACGATTTCTTGCTTCAGCCAGTCGCCATCGAATTGTAGCTTCTTTTCGATCCAGAATGGCGGCTATTTCAGAAGTAGAAAAGTTTTCCAGATCTCGAAGCACAAGCACAGTTCGGTACTTTTCAGGAATCTCTTCCAGAATGGCTTGCACTTCTTGATTAATATCAATTTTGGCCCTCGGATCCGGAACAGCCGGGTCAAAGGGAGAATCGGAGGGGCTATCACTAAATAATAACCACCAACCTCTTCTTTTTTGTTTACGAAGATAATCTAACGCATGATTGACCCCAATTCGAAATAACCAGGGACCGAACCGTCTGGATGTATCGAATTGATCGAGCCGCTCATAACTTTTCAGGAAAGTGTCCTGCGCCAGATCTTCAGCTAACTCCGGGCTTTTGACAAACTGAATGATCACACGAATAAGTCGTCTCTCATAGCGAAGGACTAACTCACCGAATGCACTGTCATCACCCTTGCGAGCTGCCTCTACCAAACGTGCGTCACTGGTTACGCCGCCAGATGATAGAGATTCTTTTTCTTCTATTTTTTTATCGACCATTTTTAACTGCATGTCTACCTCCCCTCTCCGCGTTAATGACACGCTATATTTCCATTACGCAAAAGAGAGGAGAAATGATGGAAAATTGCTGAAGTTTTTGATGTCTCAACTAAAATTTCTGCTTCTTTGATTCACCTACTCTCAATTATAGCTAGTAAAACATTGGTTTTGATGTAGTTTTGGGTGTCATTTTTATATTCGCTTAAGTGATTAGCATATAGTTGTTTAAGTCAATTATTAGTCCATAATCTTCAAATTTTAAAGAATGGATAGTGTCCATATGAATGCATGAGATAGATGTGGTCAATAAGGTTATGACAATTTGACGTTAGAAGTCAAAATTGTGAAATCAGTTATGAAAGTAAAGTCAACTGCCACAAATGGGGGCGAATGCGTTCGGTTTCCATGCCGAGTAAACCCAGTGATGTGTACTTTGCTGAACTGACTTGGATTCATCAGAATGAGAGATTGCTGTTCGCATTTGAAAAAAACGTACCGTATTGAAAAAGTAATGTTCTCGACCATAGATGGCTTATTAATACAAATTTTGTTTCTGGATTACATTTGTTGTTGGATTTGTTATTCTGGTTTGATGCAGGTCGAGGATTGAGTCTATCAATGGCACTGGCTTTCAAGAAGAGGATACTTTGATGAATCGCTGGAAACGATGTACTTGTTTGTTAGGTCTATTAATCGTGCTCGCTGGTTGTTCACAGGAACAACCGCAAACTACAGAGTCTATCGAGCCTGCTCCAGAGAAGGATACTGAGATGAATACAGAAAGTGAATTTCAATTGGCAGTTCAAAGCGAACCGTATGGAACAACCGCTGATGGCCAGGAGATTACTCAGTTTCTACTTTCAAATGAGAAAGGGGTGAGCGTTAATATCATCAACTACGGCGCCATTGTTACCGCCGTTTACGTACCAGATCGTGAGGGAAAGACTGAAAACGTGACCCTTGGATTTAATACTTTAGCAGAGTATGAAAAAAAGGGGCCTTATTTCGGTGCGATTTGTGGTCGATATGCGAATCGAATCGCTGAGGGAAAATTTACTCTGGATGGAAAAGAATATCAGCTCGCCCAGAATAATCCTCCCAGTCATTTGCATGGAGGCGAACAGGGCTTTGATAAGAAAGTGTGGGCTGCTGAGAGTTTTTCCGATCCTGATGAAGTTGGAGTTCGTTTAAGTTATGTGAGTCCAGATGGTGAGGAAGGGTATCCGGGAAAACTGACATTAAAAGTGGTTTACTCCCTCAATAATGAGAATGAATTCAAAATCGATTATACGGCGACCAGTGATCAGGCAACGCCGATAAATGTTACAAACCATTGTTATTGGAATCTGGCCGGGAAAGAGAATATTCTGGATCATGAGTTGATTTTGAATTGCAATCGCTATCTCCCCGTTTCAGAGGTTGCTATTCCTACAGGAGAGCTGGCAATTGTGAAAGACACCCCGATGGACTTTACCACAGCACATAAAATTGGCGAACGTATCGAGCAGGTGGAAGGGGGATATGATCATTGCTGGGTGATCAATCCATTAGAAAAACAGCCTGCCTTCTGTGCGCGGGTCAAAGATCCACAATCTGGCAGAGTCATGGAAATTTTTACTACCGAACCCGGCGTTCAATTTTATACAGGAAATTTCCTGGATGGAACCGAAGCCAGTGGTGGGTATCAGAAACATGGTGGGTTCTGCCTGGAGACACAGCATTTTCCTGACTCGCCAAATCAACCGGAATTTCCGAACACGATTCTTAAACCCGGAAAAGTCTACGAGCAGACGACAGTTCATAAATTCTCAGTCGAATAGTTATCTGAAACTAAATAGCAGTTCCGAATGGTTGCTCGAAAACTGAACCAAAGGTGTAGCGAATGGCTTCTATTTGTCGAATTTCATTCTGCCTGATATTAACTCTGGTCCCCTGTCATATAGTCTGGGCGGCTCAACAACAGGCTGTTTTTGAAGAAGTGGAAGGGCAGCCACTCGGAGCCAATGTGAAACGGCTCATCAATGCATTGAATTATTTGGGTTCACCACTTTCAAAACCGTTGACTCAAAAACTGAGATCCGCCTGTGAGCAACGCGATTCCAAGACAATTCAGCAATTACTTGATTCAGAGGTTCTCTGTATTGTTTCTTTGAATCCCGAAGTACGCACTAAAGTAGCCCGAGGACCCGCGCAGGCAAATCTACAGCAGGGAGGGTTCACACCTTTTATAATCAAGATCATTAACCACAGCACTGTCACACGACAGTTACAGATTTCCAGTCCTCAAGCAGGCCCCGTTTATTCGGGAGCCGCATTAAACAGTTTGAAGCGGCAGGCACAAACCGAATTAAATCGGAACCAGAATATTAACAGCAAAAAGGATCGTTTTCTGGAAGTGGAAATGTTTCAGGCGAGCCCTATGACAGTCAAGTTAAGTGGTCTCGAGGTGGAATATGCGATTGCTTTAATTTATGGCCATGAATCTGGTAAACGGGAAGCGACTTTAGGGTTCGATGTGGGTGCGGGAACTCAGGATATTGGCTTTCGCGGAGAAGTACCTGTTTTGTTTCATGTTCAACCAGCTGTGCCCGTGAAACTTTCGATCAAAGATTATGACGGTCAACCCTCGGCAGCACGGCTGGAGTTTCGCGATCCACAAGGACGAGTTTATCCTTTACAGGCAAAGCGGCTGGCTCCCGATTTCTTTTTTCAACCACAAATCTATCGACAAGACGGCGACACCGTTTTACTCCCTTCAGGAGTTTTAGATCTGGAATTTAGCCGAGGGCCGGAATATCAGAGATTGACCAAAAAAGTGACTGTATCAAAAGATGCTCCTAAGACAATTGAGATTCAATTGAAACGTTGGGTTAATCCTCGCAAATTCGGATTTTACTCTGGAGATCACCATATCCACGCAGCCGGTTGTGCGCACTATGATAATCCGACGAAAGGAGTCACTCCTCGCGATATGTTCAACCAGGTTAAGGGTGAGGGTTTGAATGTAGGATGCGTGTTAACCTGGGGACCTTGTTTTGAGGCACAGCGACAGTTCTTTGGTTCTACCGCCGATCGTGTGAGCGAGCCGCTGACTTTGTTGAAATATGATTTGGAAATCAGTGGTTTTGGTTCAGCTGCATTGGGACATGTTTGTTTACTCAACTTACAGAATCAAACCTATCCCGGCACGTTGGGGACAACCAGGGGGTGGCCAAGCTGGACTGTACCTGTCATGCGCTGGTGTCAGGAACAAGGGGGCGTAACCGGCTTTCCGCATTCCGCTCTGCGAGTCAATCCGCCGCAGGCAGCACAGAGACTGATACAGAATCTTGACCAAAACCAGTCACAAACGTTGAATTCTGCTGAAGCAGCTAAGGGGCTACTGCCTAAGCCATTCACTGATATTGATAACGATAAGAACGCCGAATTGAATGTGCAAGAATTAACGATTGCTTTGGAACAGGCGGCTGATGAATTACCGAATCTGGCAGTACCGGAGATGAATGGAGGTGGTGCCATGGAAATTTGTGTGAGCACTGCGGAAGGCGTTTGTGACTTCGTCAGCGCGATGGATACGGAACGTATTCCAGAGTGGAACACATGGTACCATATATTAAACTGTGGCTATCCGCTCAAAGTCAGTGGTGAAACGGATTTTCCTTGTATGAGTAGTCGTCGCGTGGGGCAGGGGAGAGTTTACGTACAATTGGGAGAGATAGACGAAATTGATTTCAGCCAATGGTGCCTGGGAATCAAACAGGGACGTTCATATGTGTCCGATGGTTTTGCTCATGCTTTGAATTTTCAGGTGAATGGTCAGTCCCCGGGTTTTGAAGATGTTGCACTTCAAGTGCCGACAACAGTAGAAATCAATGCAACAGTTTCTTTTGCTCCAGAGACTCCTAAAGCAGTTGCCTACGGATTATTAAATCCCCCCGAGGGTCGCCGCGCACAGGGAGATACGCGTATTTTGCATGCACCACGAAATTCCGATTATGTAACGGGGGGACAAAGATTGGTAGAGATTGTTTGCAATGGCGAAGTCGTGGCCAAAAAATCTGTTCCCGCTGATGGACAAATTCATCAACTCAAATTCACTGTTCCTGTAACACAAAGCAGTTGGATTGCATTACGGCAATTTCCACAACTGCATACTAACCCGGTGAATGTTATCGTGAAAGAACGTCCCATTCGTGCCTCGCGCGAGAGCGCGCTATGGTGTGCAGAATCCATCAAGCTGTTATGGAAAAATCGTCATCAAAAAATTGCCGCGCATGAACGAGGCGAAGCAGAGCAAACATATCAACGGGCGATTCGCACTTATCTTCAACGTGCTGAGGAAGCTGCCGAAATCAATTGAATCAATTACTTCTCTTTTTCGATTTCGCGGGAAATGATCACTGCCTGTTGACGATTGCGAGAACGTTGCATAAATTTTCTCCCTGTCACGAACAGGAGAACAACCACTCCTATTGCGGCAACCGGCATGAAGTGAACCGGTTCGGTCAGATAATGCAGAAGCCCATGGGGATTATTGGCGACTTCATTTCCATGTCCGGGATGGGCAAAGAGCTGTGAAGAACTGACCAGGGTAATGAGAGAAACTAAAGCGAGATTGAATCGGATCATTTCGAAAGAACTTTCTGAAGTCAAATATGGCAGGCTTTAATGTCGTTCCTGCTCGATTGCTCTATTTTAGGCAATAAGTCTCTGAGACTCAAGACACCGATTTAACGGTATTTACGGTGATTCGATTTGACCAGTAAGTTTCTCAATTCCATCTGAGTAAACATCTAAAACATGGGCGCGTTCCAGGTCATCAGCAAACCGGAATTGTTTCGTAATTTTCTCTCGATTTTGTTTCATCTCTTCCAGAAACATTTGAGCCTGATTCTGATCAAATATCGAACGACCTTCCCATTCGAGATAAATCGGGCTTGTATGCGAAAATAATTCACGACCATACTCATTGAGTGGTGTCATCTGCTTTCGTTTGGGATCCTTAGGAACGGAGGGAGATGGTGTTCTTAAAGCAATCCAGCCGGGTTGGTCGATTTCTAACTTCAGGTCGATTTGTGCTTCAAAATGGTTCTTTAGCGGTGAGGTTTTCTGCGTGGCTATGACCTTGCCGTTATGTATTAGCTCCAGTTTTTCAAAATCAATCCGTCCTGTCCCGGTAGCGCGAATTGTGATTTGATTCTTTTCCGTTGAAAGTTTTAACTGGTCTCCGATTGTTTTGTGATTGATTCGCAGATCCAGTAATGGGCCGTTTGTGATGAAGGTTCGTCCTGCTTTTAAGCTTTCCAGCCAGGTTGAAGTTGATAAAGGAGATTTTACAGCTGCATAGACCCGGGAAAAGTCGTACTGAAACCAATCGGTTCCGGTTGAAAACGGAGTTTTATAACCTGCGTTCAGATATTTGTAAAAACTGTCTTCATAGGAGCTGCGGGTTCCGCCATCGAAGATATTCAAGGCGTGAACTTTACCTTGAACGATGTTAGGAGTCGATTCCATTCCCCAGGCATTATGGCACCAGATGACAGTGGCCTGATCTTGAAGCGCGGTTTTAATTCCCCGTGATAAGGGAATACCATCGGTTCCCTGTTTCATGATACCAGGACCAATACTCACCGGTTGAATCAGTTTTTTAATATCCAGCAGCATAACATGACCATAACCTTCATCATATCCTGAACTATTATGTCGATGTTCTTCACCCCAGCCAAATAGAACGCCTGATGCCTTCGATAATGCGTTCAGATCTGCCATCGAGTACCGATTGGTAATGTAAGTTTTATCTGCGACAGCGCGTTCCAGATATGAGATGAATACAAGATCAAGTCGATCCGCGAAAGGAATTTGTGCTAAGTATTCATTACATTCCGGTTTGGTAAGCCGCATCAAATGGAGATGTGTATTTGCCGTTTTATAGTCTGGACTCAGGTTAGAAAAGCGGTTGAGATTGAGTGTAACGTCTTCCGATATTTTATCAGTGAGGTCGATGGTTTTCTGAGTGAGCTCTGTTTCCAGACCGGAAAACGCCTGTAAGATCAATTTGGCTTTTAGCAGTTTCAGTTGTACTTCCTCAGGAACGACATACCAACTGTGTATACCTCCTTGTTTTGAAGTCGACTTTTTACTGATTCCCGTCCCACGTTTAAGTAATTCGGGTAAGGTGAGAGGCTTTCCGTTTGTGTCCAAGATACGGAGCATCCCCGGAATATTTTGTTTACTACCATTCTGATTTTGTTCCACCAGACGTAGCGTCAGAGTACACTGTGGAACGGAGGTTGTTTGATTTTTTACGGGAGCCTGTAACAAAGCCAGATCTGCAGCAACTCTGCCAGACGGGAAAACAAAACTACATGTGACAAGCAAAACAAAAAACAATTGAAGCGTGTGTTTTGGGTTCCATATCATGTTGATCACGAGATCCCCTTGGAAATAGAAAAGACAACGGTCACAGTCTACTTCTAGGTTATCCGGCTATTAAGTGCCTGCAAAGCCTGTTTGTGATCTTCTGGAAATAAAAAACGACCAGACATTACAAAATGTCTGGTCGCCTCGCACAGCACCTTCAATTACACGTGGTTGTTCATATCATGTTCTGATCTTAGTCGAAATCCGTGACTTCTCCGCCTCTGATACTTGAGAGAGCCCGATAGACTCCCAAATCAATGTTCTCAGAAATGAATCGGACGCGTCCATCTCCGAAGACAAACTGGGCACCACCTGTGTGGTTACTGCTGAAGTCATCGAAGTGAGAAGCGGGATCGTTAGGAGTATGGTCTGTTGCCCCCAGGACGCGAGCAAACGTTTCTTCGCCTTCAGGGACGGCTCCCACCCAGGTAGTATACCAGCCGAAATTCGGATCTGTTTTTCGTTCACCTACAAACAGTGTTTGTGAGAGGCCGTCAGTAATATCACGAAAGCGTGTGTTACTGTTATGAAAGAAAAGCCCGGTACTTTGACAGGCTGAGCCTGCGGGAACAATCTCACAGTCATCTAATTCATCGCTTCCAAAGACTCCAATGTAATTAGCGAGCGCCAGTACCGCTAAAACATTTCCTGGATTTCCCTCTTCTTCTAGTTCAAACGTGTTAGGGGCAGGATCAGAAGGGCAACGGAACGCTGGTAAAATTTGATCGATTAAACCAGCAGTCTGAGCAGGATCATTTATATCGAGATTAAAGTCGATTTGATTGTAGAGAGGTGCTTGATCAAGATAAGGGAGAGCCATGGTTCCCCAACCCCAGCCGCTACCAAACTCAACATTGGATCCTACCCCGGGTTCAACGCCAATCCAACCTGAAGGTAAGATATTGTGGGTCTCATTATAATTATGAAGTGCCAGCCCTATTTGTTTTAAATTATTCTTGCAGGTGCTGCGGCGAGCTGCTTCACGTGCCTGTTGTACGGCTGGTAACAGCAACGCAATCAGAATCGCGATGATTGCAATCACCACCAGAAGCTCAATCAAAGTAAAGCCACGCTGAGTTTTCTTGAGTCTCTTCATCTCTAAACTCCGGGACGTTAGTCGGTATAAAGATATAAAATTCTGTAACAATGCAATCATTATTGCAAATGGTTTGCGGAAGTCAATCTCTAATGCAAATTAATTGCAACAGTTTCTGGGGGCGTGGTTATGCCGTGCCTGAACGGTCGTATTTTTCAAGATTTTCGAGTGGTTTTTACATCCTGCTACATCAAGAGAGTGAGTCGGCAAAAACGCTTTTTTGTCTATGTTTTAGGGCGAATGATGTAAAATCAACGTAGAAATTCTGTTTTCACCCCTGTTATTCCTTCGGATGGAGCGTCGATAAAATCTACGAGCAAAAATTCTGTTTCAGGGGTTGAATTCTTTTTTATTTTTAATGAATCAAGAGACGCTACTTGAAAACAAACGGATTTTCATTTGAGAGTTCTCTGGTTATCATGGTTGACGTCTGTTAGATATCCTGCACCTTATTCGACGACCCGATAGATTCGATGACCGCGCTCTCTCTTTCTCATTCTTATGCGTACTGCCAGCATCTGGCAAAACAGACAGCAGGGAATTTCTACTATTCATTTCTTGCTTTGCGTAAAGAACAGTTCCGGGCGATGTGCGTCCTGTATGCCTATATGAGAAACGTTGATGATTTGGGTGATGATCCACAACGTTCGTTTGAGGAACGTCTTGCATCATTAAGGGAGTGGCGATCAGAACTCCAGCAGGCGTTAGCAAGTGGAAAGCAATTCTCAGATGAATTTTATCATCCCTGCTTTCCCGCGCTACTCGATATCATTCAACGTTATGAAATTCCGGAACACTATTTTTTTGATGTGATTTCGGGGGTCGAGTCCGATTTGCAACCTGTTTCTTATCAGACATTTGATGAATTAGCAGAATATTGTTATCACGTTGCAGGCGTTGTGGGGTTGTGTTGTATCCACATTTGGGGGTTTCATGATGACCGTGCATTCGATGCGGGAATCGAATGTGGACTGGCGTTCCAAATGACAAACATCCTCCGCGATCTGACAGAGGATGTCGATCAGGGACGAGTGTATTTGCCTGTGGAGGATTTAGAGCAGTTCCATTACTCACGTTCCGATATCCAGGCACAGATTTATGATGAACGCTTTAAAAATTTAATGCAGTTTGAGGTGCAAAGGACGCGAGCATTTTACCAGAAGTCGGAACGTCTGATTGATTATATCTCACCCGCCGGACAAGGAATCTTAAGAGCCATGTACCGAATTTATGGTGGTATTCTTAATCAAATTGAACGTGTGGATTACGATGTTTACTCATCCCGGGCAGGATTACCTCGCTGGCGGAAATTATTGATCGCAGGCGAAGCAATCGTTTCTTCGCGTTGGTTTTCTGTTCGCTCTGCCAGGTGAAACAAAATGAGCTTTGGGGTTCAAAAAGAAAGCTCCCGATAATTGCATTAATTATCGGGAGCCATCTAGGAGCAGCAGGAACAAAGCTCACAAATTATTCGACACCAACATAGAGAGCCGGCGTTTTCATAAATAGATCCATATTAGTTTTGGTACTGAACAAGTAGAGTCTGCCTTTGTACCAGGATGCAAAATCCAAAGTCCCTTCTTTGTCATCCTGATGATCAACTAACAGGACAATGTCACTGCCTCCGGCAGCGGGAGCATATTTTGCAGGTTCACGGTCGAACTTCACTTTGTTCTCCAGTGAAGCAAACTGATAGTTCATGGATTTAAAGGAAGAGCTGAATTCAGGTCGTGCGTCGACCAAAAGTCGATTCTCTCGTAAGGCAACGGGGCAGAATCCCTTTAAACCTTTAATATTGCCGCGACTGGCAATGAGTGCTAATTTCTTTTCAATCGGATCACGATAGTCGCTGGTCGCAATCTTACTGGCGGGAATTGGTGCCGGTTGAGTCTTCTTTTTTTGTTCTGGTTGTGGTTTGAATGGATTCTCTTTAGGTAGTTCCAGCTCTTTTTTGACTACTTTTTTACCAGAATCCGTTTCCTTTTTAGGTTCAACTACTGGATCGGTTTGAGGTTCAAAGGGATTAAATTCTTTTTTGGACTCTTCCTTAGCAATCTGAGGAGTCGCTTCCTTCTCAGGAGTTGTCGTTTTTGTTTTTTGTTTTTCATCAGACTTCTTCAAGCCTTCTTCTTCAAGCACCAAACCACTGAAGGGAGTTTTGACTGCTTCCTTCTCTTTCTTTTCGGCCTTGGGTTTGACTAAATTATCGGCAGCTTCTTCAGACATATCTGGAAACAGATTCTTAAATTCATCTTCGAGAACTACGTTTTCAGGACTGGTTTCTGTTATTTTTTCTTCGGTAAACTGAGTTTCATCGGTTTCCTTCGTTTCAGCTATTTTTTGTTCTTCAAGTCCTTTGGCTGCTTCTTCCTGTTCTTCATCACTCAGTTTCTCAGTCGATGGAGCTACAGTATTCGCAACGGACGCTTCATTTTCGACTGGTTTTTGCGGAGTCGTTACAACTGTTTGAGTTTCAGGAGCTGGTGCAGTTGGTAATTGAGGCTGAGCCGACGAAACTGGTTTTTTGGTTGCAGGCGAGCTGAGTGGTGCTTTTTTGACATATTGATTTGATTGTTGAAGTCGTTTGGGAGTTTGGTTTGCTTTTCTTGGTAAGAACTTTTCATACCATTTTCTTTTTACATTTGGTTGTTGCAAACCATTTTGAGAGGGCGTTCTCACAATATTTTGAGGAGCTGGCTGGGCGTTTGAAGGTTGAGGCCGATTGACTACACCCCGTCCGCTGGCAGAATTTGCTCCGGCTGTTTGTGGCAAAGCGTTGAGCTGCATGGGAGGCATTGCCCGGCCATCGCGACGGTATAATGCCTCCAACTGGCGTTGAATCTCACTTTGGCCTGACCTTGCATTAGGTCGTGGAACGGCAGTCTGATATTGCGGAGTTGCAGCAGTTGATTTTTGACCACCACGAACGATGACTGGGCGTTTCTGTTCTGGTTTCTTTTGTGCAGAACCAGTACTTCTTTTTTGAAATAATGATTTTGGATTCAAAGTCAAACCGACTTGTTGTATCTGTGTATTTTTCTTTTCCTGTTTTGGAAAAATGGCACGTGGTTTTGTGCCACTGCGTGCTGAATGCATTTCACGTTGAATGGCATCTAATAACGTACTTTGTGGGTTCCGCGCTGGTTTTTTGCTTTGTATTTTCTTTGAACTCACTTTAACGGAAGATGGATCCGCCGACAGTAAGTTCAAATTCGTGAGCATTAAGCCAGAAATCGCGCTGAAAATTAAAACGCGAGCGGAGAAGCTTGTTCCTGCCTTCATCTCCTGAAATCTCCTGCTTCCTAAGTCTTGAGCCTTAACCAAATGGAATCCATGAGGAAGCACTCAATAAAGTTGCATTCTGAATGTTTTCTCGAATTGACGAGTCTTCATTTATTCGGAATATTGCTTTCAAATGATTAGTTCCGCATAATCGACATAACCATGCAGAACAGCCCTGCTGCGTTTTCTATCGTCGTGAATCTGGTCACATTTTGATGCCTATGTCGATTGTAGGAGTAGATTCCGCCGGGATCTTTGAAATAACCCGAACGACCGTTTTTATTGATAATCTTGCTGTAGGATTGCTATCGTTTGTAATCTTCCTATTTTAAACTCGGTGGAGTCTGTACTATTTCAGGTTGGATTCAGTGAATATAGCCGTTTCCTCAATAGGAAGTACCTTAAGATTAGAGAGTTACTTATATGGATGATTCTCAGCAGAAACCCGTTTCAAAGAGCATGACCACCACTCATCAGAGTGAGAAACAAGGTCCTCCCAGACGTCGTTGGCTGGTACGTGGATTGGTTTTACTCTTATTGATCTCGTTAATTGTCAATTTGAGTTTTTATGCCTTATATCAAGAATATTTTATGTCTAGTGGTGGCCCCACTGAGCAATTTGAGGCAGGTGATCGATATGCGACAGAAAAGATTGCCATAATTTCTGTCACAGGGACAATTATGCCTCCCTTCACTGAGCGAATTTTGAAATCGATCAAAAAAGCAAAGGAAGATGATCAGGTCAGAGGTATCTTGCTGGAAATTGACAGTCCAGGAGGTTTTGTGGCTGATAGTCAACAAATCTATCACCGTCTGTCTGAACTGAGTAAGAAGAAACCGATTTTCGTTTATATGAAGCGGATGGCAGCTTCGGGAGGATATTACATAGCGATGGGTTCTGGTGAGGACGGAGTCATCTTTGCAGAACCGACAACATGGACCGGTTCCTTAGGAGTGATTATTCCCCGTTTTGATATGAGTGGGCTGGCTGAAAAAGTAGGTGTGGTATCAGATCCATTAAAGACGGGAGAATTCAAAGATGCGTTGAATCCGTTTCGAAATCTCACCAAACGGGAACGCGCCATCTGGGATCATATTCTGGATGAGTCTTATCAACGCTTTTTAAATGTCATCACAGACAATCGAAAGAATCTTGATTATGAACAGGTAAAAAAATTAGCAACAGGGCAGATCTATCCTGCTATCGATGCAAAAGAGAACGGTTTGATAGACGAGATCGGTTATCAAGAAGATGCCATAGCTGGTTTACAAGAAAAGATCGGACTCAAAAAAGTTCGCGTGATCAAGTATAATCATCCTGCATCCCTGGCTGATATATTGCTGGGATCTGCAGAAGCAAGTCAGGTGGAGAACCGCAAGCAGGCACTTTTAGAATCCACAGTTCCAAGGGCGATGTATCTCGCTTCATGGATGGGAGATTTGCCTGGCTGGCAATAAGTTGAATTAGGCCCGTATGTCTACCAGATGTAAAGCGAGCATATGTTTGCGCAAGAAGAACCTTCAGTTCCTCCTTCAAATCCTTATCTGAATGATTCCTATTCTTATGGTGCGCCGTCGCCTGTGATGGGATTTGTTTGGGACGCCTTCTGGTTTCTTTATTTTATATTTATGATCTGGATGCTGGTCGATTGTGTCCGCAAAGATCCGGATCGTTTTTTATGGTTTTGGGTGATTCTGGTATTCCAGCCTTTTGGAGCGTTCATTTATTTCTTTATTCGCTGGTTGCCTACCAATCAATTTCAGCTTCCAGAATTTGCTAGACCCTTATTTCATCAGCGTCGCATCAATGAACTGGAGACAGCGGCGTTACAAATTGGTAATGCCTACCAGTTTGTGCGTTGGGGAGATGCCTTGAAAGAGGCTGGTATTCAGCAGAAAAGTTTAGATGCCTATCTTCAAGCATTGAATAAAGAACCGGATAACCTGCAAGCGTTGTGGGGGGCCGCACAAATTGAAATGCAGCTTAAGAAATATGAGAGCGCAAAAACCCGTTGTCACCTCATTCTGGAAGCCGATCCCGAATACAAGTTTGGCGACGTTTCGCTGTTGTATTGTAAAACGATCTGTCAATTAGATACATCAGAAAAAGCCAGAGAGCATCTGACAAAACATACAAAACGTTGGCGACAACCTGAGGCCATGTTTATGCTGGCAACATTGGAAGCAGAAGCAGGTGACCACCAGGCCGCGCGTAAAACTTTGCAAGGCATGTTGCTTGATATTAACGGAAGTCCGCGGGGAATCGCGCGCAAGTTCATTCGTTGGAAAAGTAAAGCGCGGCGATTACTTAAGCATCTACCAAAGTCCTAGATAATCCCATGTAAGGGACCACCCGGCGCACCAAGTTGATCGACTCGTTTGGTAATTTCAGGATCTTCAATTAAAGGAGGCGCATGGTGTGGCTTGATGCGTGCATCAATCACCAGCGAACCCTGGCAGCCCCAATGTTTGTTTTCTATAAATGCTTTTATGCCATCAATATCACTGGCGGGATTGGAGCGGGTGAAAACCGTCCACAGAAAATTATTCAGAGTGGCGGCGGTGAAGGGGCTGTCATCGACGAGTACAGTCAGCGGGAATTCATTGATGGGATGAGCTAACGGCAGTTCGTTACAAAAACGAGGGAGGTCTTGATTGTTTTCCTCAAATGCTGGTGCCCTGATAGCCAGAATACCAGGGTGGCAGAGTTTCGGATCAGAAAATCCAGCTGGTAGTGAGAAATTATCAGGAATGGATGTCGGTAGGGCACGTTTTTTCGGACCAGCGGCCGCCATCACGACTTTAGAGCCAGAATTAAAGCCTGTTCCCGAATAATCAAGCGTATCCATTGTTGTGCAGGTTTGAAAATGCAAGTCTCGTTTCCAATCGATACGCTCCAGTAAATGTGTCAAAAATGCTCCGATATCTTCTGCATCCAATTCAGGGGCATCTTCATGGGCCACAATCATCAGATATTTAGCCAGGCTTAATTGGCCCTGTCCCAGAATGGCATTTGCGTTGGTTAAAATTTCCTGTGGTTTACGCTCTTTATCGTAAGGAGTGTAACGTTCGCTCCCCACTGCCAGTAGTAAGGGATGGACGCCCGCAGCATCGACGGCATGTACCTGATGCACGCCTGGAATGACCGAGGGAATCGCAGGTCCTGTGATCTCATGGATGATGGCTCCAAAAGCGGTATCTTCCTGAGGAGGTCTGCCGACGACAGTGAATGGCCAGATGGCATCATTGCGGTGGTAGACGGATTCCACATTCATCACAGGAAAGGGGTGAGCCAGACTGTAGTAACCCAGATGATCGCCAAAAGGTCCTTCGGGAAGTAATTGTTCCGGATCGACCCAGCCTGTAATACAAAAGTCGGCATCAGCGTAAATCGGCAGGCCGTTTTTATTCCGAATCATACGAATGGCGCGTTTGCTCAAAGCACCGGCAAAAGTGAGTTCCGAAAGTCCTTCCGGCAATGGCATCACAGCAGAGAGCGTCATCGCAGGAGCGCCACCAACAAAAATATTGACTTTCAGAGGCTCTCCTTTTTCAATTGCTTCGGCATGATGAACACCAATGCTACGGTGAATCTGGTAATGCAGTCCGATCTGTTGATTCGGTTGATACTCATTTCCAGCCAGTTGAATTCGGTACATCCCCAGATTAGAGTTCATTAAGCCGCCACGTTTGGGCGATTCTGTATAGACTTGAGGCAGAGTGACAAAAGGGCCACCGTCATCAGGCCAACTTCGGAGTTGGGGCAGGTCCTGAAGCTGAATTTGATTTTCAATAACGGCACCACGGGAGCGAGAACGCGGCAGCATGTGTAACAAAGAGAAAGGAACATCGAGATAGCGCAGGGGGTGCTTCCAGAATTGGGAAGGATCTACTTTTAATTCCACGAGATGATTCACAGCCGCTAAGGCATCGCGAAAAATATATTGCGTGCGTTCGAGTGTACCAAACAGATTACTGACCATCGGGAATCTGCAATTTCGCACATTAGCAAAATAAATGGCAGGGCCGCCTGCCTGATAGACACGGCGTTGGATTTCCGCCGCCTCTAAATTGGCATCGATCTCTTGTTCAATTCGGATTAACTGGTTCGTCCGTTCCAGGTCGTTGACACACTCACGCAGTCCTCGGTATCCCATCGGGGCCCTGTTCCATTCATGCAAAATTAATTATTCGTTGTCGCCATGAGCAGATTAACGGTTGCTGAAGAATTATACCACGCAGAAGTCCAGTGAACACTGGATTGCTGTTCCGTTTATGTTTGCATTCCAGCATCGATCTTCTATGATTCGCCTGCAGTCGTATTTTTTTCTTATCTTAAGATCTATTTTCAGCGAATTATGTAAAGATCATTATGGAAGCAATAGCCAATGGATTGATATTGCTGGTGCTATCAGTCGGCCATGCTGAGCTCTGGATCGTGGTCATCAATCGCACACACGCTCTGCCGATACACGATGTCCGCCTTAAGAGACTGAGGCATGTGCTGGAGCTATTAATGGTTCTATTTCCCATAGTGCTTTTTCTCTCTGTGGGCCTGTATACTCCAGGGGTTCTGGTAGGTGGGGACTGGAATCAACTCCCTTTTTGGTGGAAGCCTGTCCTATTCGTGTGTGCCTTGGGATTTCTGGGCTTCTTGTATTCCGGGTTTCGCCATCTGCTTTACAAACCACCACGACAACAGACCGAACACCAGTCTGAGCTGATCCACATCCGCCAGCGACTCAATCAGGATCTGATCGGAGAGGGGCCCTATCATTATCTGGCCGGTCTTCCCTTTAACCAGATTTTTAGTGTGGAATTCACGGAGAAAAAATTCGAACTTCCCCGACTACCGGCGAACTGGGAAGGTCTGAGAATCTTGCATTTGAGCGACTTACATTTTTCTGGTACTTTGAAACGTGAGTATTTTATCGAGCTATGTCGGATTGCTCAGGAAACAGAGCCTGATCTGATTATCTTCGCTGGTGACCTCATAGACGAAATGAAATGTCTCGACTGGCTGGACGACACACTGAGCCCGATGCAAGCACCTTTGGGGTGTTTTTTTATACTAGGTAATCATGACTGGCATCAGGATAGTCTTCAGATTCGAGAGACTTTGATGAAAGCAGGTTGGATCGATCTGACTACTGAGCCATTTCTTTTGGAGTATGAAGGACACACGCTGCTACTGGCGGGAACCGAAGTCCCCTGGATGGGAGCGCATCCGGAACTCAAGCAACCAGCTATAGAGGAAGGTAGTGGAGCAGAGTCTGACTTCCTCTTGCTCGTCAGTCACACCCCCGATAATTTTCATTGGGCTGTTCGACAGGGGTATGACCTGGTACTTGCCGGTCACACTCATGGCGGGCAGGTCCGCTTCCCTTTGATTGGCCCGGTCTTTACGCCGAGTTTACACGGGACGCGTTATGCAAGTGGGACGTTTGCCCGTGGTTCGACTGTGTTGCACGTCAGCCGTGGTGTGTCAGGGATTCATCCGTTACGCTTGTTCTGCCGTCCGGAAATCAGTCTATTGACATTACATACAACCGATTCAGAAGATCGATGAATTCAGGTTGTTTTCAGCGTGTTTCAGATTGCCTTGCCGAGGCTTGACGCGCAAATCCATTTTCCGAAACATGAAATTCTGCCCAGACCGGTAAATGATCGGAAACGACCAGGGCTTCTTTTTCAGTTAACCCAAAGCGTGTTTTGAAATCATAAATGCCAGACTTTCCGGTGAATTCCTGCGAACGGTGACGGCTGAACAAGATATTGTCATATTGTTTTGATTTTCGGGTATTCGTGGGGGTTTTGGAGACGGTCCACATGAGATCGGGGACCATTCCCAGCTCTCCCAGATTCCGATCATTAACATTCAAATCGCCAAGCAAGATGACATCGTCTTCCTGGCTGCCATCGTTGGAAACGACTCGGTAAACATCGTCCAGAACATTCAGTTCTTGTTTCGTTTCATCCGGGTCGGTGTGAATATTGATTAAAGAAAACGTAAACGGCTGCTTGCTGGAAGAGCTCAATGTCTGAAAATGAGCAATGTAAGGGGGGCGATGCAACTTGTCGTATTTGTCGATCACCGTATAAGTCCATTTGTCGTTTACAGCAATTCGTTCGGTATTATAGAAGTAGGCGTACTGTTCCTTGCTGGCAGTTCTTCCCAATCTGGGACCAATCAGGTAGGCATAACGGTGGTTTCCAGAGTTAACAATGCTCAAGAATTCGTCCATAAATGATTGATCCTGCGAACGAATTTCCTGTACAGCGACTACATCAAACTGCTGGATAATACGTGCCAGAATTTGAGGTACTTGTGGTTTTTTCATTTTGCTTTGACCAAACACCTGAATATTAAATGTAGCGATCCGAATAGTATTTTCAGATTGCGGCAGGTCAATTTCGGTGGAATCCCAGTCTGATGGCGTCGAACTGGAAATCGTAGAAGAGACGAAATCAGTAATCCAGTTTGTGACCTGCTTCGGTTTGATTCCAAAATGAAACATTCCTCCACCAAGCAGACTGACCAGTAATAAAGTCAGCCCACGTGATTTCCATGATCTGAGGAACGGAAGTTTGAATTTGGGTATCAGGGCCATAGTACCATCCGTGGTAATGTGTATGACGGAAAAGAAGTAGGAATCTGTGGAAAACTATGCCAGTCCATCTGGAGATGAGAGACCGAAGAATGGAGCCGAAATGTAACAGATTTTCGAATGATCGTGTAGAGCAAATTTTAAAGAGGAAGTTTCACTGGAACGTTTCCCCCTTGCCGATCTACCTCAGATCCGATACGCTTAATTCCGTGGACCGTGTACATATTTCGCTGTTGTATCTCTTATTCTGACAACAGCTTACATGAAGGGCATCGAATACTTTGTCTCGAAGACTGACGATTACGGTTCCTTCTCTCAGCTTCGGCGGTGCAGAAGGTGTTGCCACCATGATGGCAAACCACTGGGCGCACGTCGGGGATTCGGTCACTCTCATTACCTTGGATTCTGCGAAAACTGATACGTTTACGCTTTCAGAATCAGTCCAGCGGTATGCTTTAGGTGTGATGCAGGACTCGAAGCATCTGATTCAAGCAGTGTTTAATAACAGGCTGCGTGTCAGACGATTGCGGGAAATGGTTACGGAGTCTCGACCCGATGTTGTCATCAGTCTTACTGATCGCATGAACGTTTTGACGTTGCTGGCAGCGCGAAAAGCGAACTGGCCTGTTCTGATCTCAGAACGTTCTGACCCGCGGCATCATCCGATCGGGCGACTGTGGTCTTTTTTGCGAAAACGAACCTATCCACGAGCGATCAAATTGATTGTTCAAACTCAAGGAGTTGCTGAATTTTTCAAATCCTGGATGCGACCCTTACAAATCGAAGTCATTCCGAATGCCGTTCCCATTCCTCGTTCAGCACAAGTTCCGATTGTCACAGAACAATCGCTTAACTCACGGCCGGAGTCGAATGTGATTTTTGGTATGGGTCGGCTTTCTTATGAAAAGGGTTTTGATTTATTAATCGATGCGTTTACTTTACTGGCGGCTGAATTTCCCGAATGGAAGTTATGCATTTTAGGAGAGGGGCCGTTACGTGAATCATTACAAGCGACTATTGATGAACGTGGATTACAAAACCAGATCGAATTGAAGGGTTGGGTGGAAGATCCTGAACTCATTCTGGACCAGGGAAAGCTGTTTGTACTTCCATCGAGATATGAAGGGTTTCCTAATGCACTGTTACAGGCGATGTCACGTGGTTTGGCCTGTATCAGTCTTGATTGTGATAGTGGACCGGCAGAGATCATTCGCTCCGGAATCGATGGGTTATTGATACCACCGGGAAATGTTACTGAAATGGCTAATACTCTCAAGCATTTAATGAGTGATAAAACACTACGAAAGAAATTTGCCGTCAATGCGTTAGAAGTGACGCAACGGTTTTCCGTGACACAATATTTTCAGCACTGGGATCAACTCATCAATCAATCGATTTCCTGAAGAGTTATTTTATGAGACAATTTGTCATACTTCGCCATGACCATCCTCAATTGCATTGGGACCTGATGTTGGAAGAAGAAAGCGTGCTTAAAACCTGGCGTCTCAATGAGCCACCAGCCATTGATCCGACATCGGATGAATCGTCAATCGATCTGGTTGCCGAAGTGCTGCCCGATCATCGGCTGGTTTATCTGGATTACGAGGGACCAGTCTCTGGAGATCGTGGTGAGGTTCAGCAGTGGGACCGCGGTACGTTTTCACTTCTGGAACGGAGCGATGATTCAATTGTGGCATTGTTAACAGGAGAAGAACTGGCGGGACGGGTCACACTCAAAAAAACGGACCAGGAAAACCAGTGGTCGTTCAATTACACCGCGTTTTTTTAATGTGGTTTATTGGTTTTCAGCAACTGCTTTTCCGGCAATGCGAAACAGACCAGGTTGAACTTCCAAGGCCGTCAAGTCGGGCAATTCATTTTTGCCATGATCCAGGTTCACGATTAACGCGTCGTTGCCATTATTTTGCCCCCATTCAATATGCCAGCCATCCTTACGTGCTTCCTGGATCAAATCTGCGATTGCTTCTTCAATTGGAATAGGGAGTAACCCAGCCCGCGCGTTTTCCAGCTCAAGAACAAGGCGATTTTTTTTCAGTAACCAGGGCTTGAATTTCAGACTGATGATGCCCGACCATTTTTTCAATGACAAACGGAATCCCAATTCGACCTGATCGTTTCCAAACTTGATTCTTGGATCAGAAATTCCTTTTGGTACCCACTCGTTGTATTTTTGATGCAATTCTTCTGCCAGCCATGCATTAATCTGTTGTTCGCTAAATTCCTGTGACCATTGTGGTTCATGATTGTGTACATCATTCACCAGTTGCATCGAACGTTGAACGAACTGTTTGGCTTTTTGCTGCCGGACTTCCGGTTTCGATTCGGCCTGAAGTGCTGCCTGATAAAATTCAGGAACCTGAGCAGAAGACCAATAAAGGCCTCCTGTGACTCCTCCCAGCAGGAGCAGTAGTACAAAGAGAAGTAGTAAAAAACGTTTCATAAGGAAATGCTAGGTCGCATCAAGAGGAGCGTCAAGACCGGTACGTTGAGAGAGAATTTGCGGAAAACGCAGTATTGCGCTAAGTTGAATCCTTAAAGATACTTGTCGAACGCTCGAAGGTCTTTTATGATCGGTCGTCCCGATCCTGATTACCGTGCGAAACTTTCTAGTATCGTACGTTTGAGATTTCAGGAATCCTCTCGTTTTTGGCAGCCAAGAGAAATAATAAGAGCATTTTTATGAGTACCGTTCGAACCCGTTTTGCCCCTAGTCCAACAGGCTACATGCATATTGGAGGTATGCGGACTGCTTTATTTAACTGGCTCTGGGCACGGCACAACGGTGGGCAATTTATTCTTCGCATCGACGACACTGATCAGGAACGCAATCTGTCGGAAGCGCTCGATCCCATTCTACAAGCATTTAAATGGTTGGGACTGAATTGGGATGAAGGACCCGAAGTGGGAGGCGACAACGGTCCTTACTTTCAGTCCGAGCGAAATGACCTTTATCGGTCCGCCGTCGATCAACTATTGACGGAAGGCAAAGCCTATCGGTGTTATGTTCCGACTGGAGAGATCCCATTAGATCGGGATGAAAAACTCGGATTCATGCGACAAAGACCCTCATTGAAGTTGTCACAGAATGAACTAGATCAATATGTTGCAGAAGAACGACCCTTTGTCGTGAGACTGATGGTTCCCCACGATCAAAAAGTACAAATCGAAGATGCCGTTCGTGGGTATGTGGAATTTGATACTAATCTGATGATCGATCCCGTCATTATGCGGGCCAATGGGACGCCTCTTTATAATCTGGCGAGTGTGATTGACGACGCGCAAATGAAGATCACACATGTGATTCGTGCGGAAGAACATCTTTCAAACACACCAGTGCAGGTTTTGATTTTCCAGGCATTGGGTTATGAATTGCCACAGTTTGCTCATATTCCGTTTGTGGCAGCACCCGGTGGAAAAGAAAAACTGAGTAAACGAAAGCTCGATAAATATCGTAAGAGTCCCCAGTTCAAAAAGATGTTTGATAAAGCAGAAGCTGTCTTTCCACGGATTGGTCTGGAAAATGCCGGAGGCCTTGATCCTGTGATGGTCGAATATTATGAGAAGATTGGCTATCTTCCCGAAGCAATCTTAAATGCGCTCTCCCGATTGGGCTGGTCTTTAGACGATAAGACCGAAATTATGTCGATGGACACGATTATCGAGAACTTTACCCTCGATCGCATTGTCAAATCTGCTGCAGGCCTTGATCCGGACAAACTGCTCAGTTTTCAATCACATTGGATGAATCAATTATCCATGGATGAAAAAGTAGAGCGCTGCAGTCCTTTTCTGGAAAAAGCAGGTTTGGTTCAAGACGCGAGTGCTCCCGAAACCAAACAAAGGATCAGCCAGGTGATTATCGGGATGGAAGATCGTTTGAAAATCGCCAGTGACATTCTGGACTTCGATGAATTTTTTGTTGCCGACGATCAACTGGTGTATGATGCAAAAGCGTTCAAAAAACGAATTAAAAAATCAGCAGAAGCAGTTACTCTGTTAGAAAAACTGAAAGAAAAGTTAGCCCAGGCCAGCGACTTTAATGCGGAGGCATTAGACCAACTGTTGCACGACTTCGTGGAACAGGAAGGGGTTGGTATGGGGCAGATTATTCATGCGTTACGTGTGGCCGTCAGTGGAAAAGGGACGGGAATCGGCATGTTTGATTGTCTGGCAATTCTAGGGAAAGAGAGTTGCATTCAGCGAATTGATCGTGCGATTTCTCTCAGTCAGAGTGAGTAATTAAGCAGTAGAATCGAGACAGGCTGGTCCTGTGATTGATGAAATCATTTAAGGAGTAGGGGATGTCGACTCCCGAAGAAAAAACACCAACCGATTTTATTCGGACAATTATCGAGGAAGATAATCAATCAGGCAAACATGAGGGGCGTGTGCATACACGTTTTCCGCCTGAGCCGAATGGTTATCTGCATATCGGGCATGCCAAATCAATCTGTATCAATTTTGGTATTGCCGGTGAGAATCCAGGTGGCCTTTGCAATCTGCGATTCGATGATACCAATCCTGAAAAAGAGGACGTGGAATACGTCGATTCGATCAAAGAAGATGTTCGCTGGCTGGGGTTTGACTGGGCGGATCGTGAGTATTTTGCTTCTGACTATTTCGATCAGCTTTATGAATTCGCGATTGCACTGATCAAAAAAGGAAAAGCGTACGCCTGCGATTTGCCAGCAGATAAAATGCGCGAATATCGAGGAACTGCAACCGAACCAGGTAAACCAAGTCCGGGTCGTTCCCGGTCGGTCGAAGAAAACCTGGAACTCTTTGAACGCATGAAAAATGGTGACTTTAAGGAAGGCGAATTTGTCTTACGTGCCAAAATCGATCTGGCTTCACCAAACTTCCATATGCGCGATCCTGTGATCTATCGTGTGCGACACGTACATCATCATCGCACGGGAGACAAATGGTGTATCTATCCAATGTATGACTACACGCACTGTATTTCAGACTCGATCGAAAAGATCACTCATTCCATTTGCACACTCGAATTTGAAGACCATCGGCCACTTTATGACTGGATTCTGGATGAGCTGGAAATTTTTCATCCTCAGCAAATTGAGTTTGCACGCTTAAACATGACTTACACTGTCATGAGTAAACGGAAACTATTGGAACTGGTCCAGGGTAACTACGTTTCTGGCTGGGATGATCCACGCATGCCGACGATCTGTGGAATGCGACGCCGGGGCGTGACACCAGAATCAATACGTGAATTTTGTAAGACCATTGGGGTGACGAAATTTAATTCCATGACGGATAAGGTCGTACTGGAAAATGCCATACGCGAACACTTGAATCAGGTTGCTCCGCGGGTGATGGGGGTATTAAATCCTTTACGTGTGGTGATCGATAATTATCCCGAGGATACGACCGAAGAACTAGATGCGATAAACAATCCCAACGACGAATCTGCGGGCACCCGTAAAGTACCTTTCTCAAAAGTCATTTACATCGAGAAAGAAGATTTTATGGAAGATCCACCAAAGAAGTTCTTCCGACTTTCTCCCGGCAAAGAGGTTCGATTACGTTATGCGTATTTTGTGACCTGTGTCGATGTGATCAAGGATGATTCAGGTGAAGTGGTCGAATTGCGTTGTACTTACGATCCTGAGACGAAGGGGGGAAATGCCCCCGATGGTCGAAAAGTCAAGGCAACAATTCACTGGGTTTCGGAATCACATGCCGTCGATGCGGAAGTCCGACTCTACGATCACCTTTTCAAGACTCCCGATCCTGAAGATTTGCCCGAAGGAGTTGATTATAAAACGAATCTCAACCCAGATTCGTTGCAGGTTTTAACGGGTTGCAAGCTGGAGCCGAGCCTGAGAGAGGCCGAGCCGGGCAGCCGCTTTCAGTTCGAACGTCTGGGATACTTTTGTGTGGATTGTCACGATTCCTCACCTGAGAAGCCTGTATTCAATCGAACTGTGACATTGCGGGATGCCTGGGCCAAGGTCGAAAAGCAGCTTCAGAACCAACCCAAAAAGAAGTGAGAAAAACATAGGGATTCTGAGCTATTAATAGTCAATCCTGAAGAGCGCATAAAAAAACACTCGTCGGATTGAGATCCGACGAGTGAGCCCATGCACTTCAAAGTGCTCATGTTTTCAAACTTTGAATTATGGTGTTCGCTGAGCTACCGAAAAATCACTGTTGGATCTAGCGGGAGCTGATTGCTCAGAGCGTGGAACACGACGAGTCCAGCCACTGGCACGAACGATTGAAGGTAGTGAGTTTCCTGAAGACTTCGGCTTATAACCGGCTCGGCGTGTGGGGGGGAATGCCGACTCGGTTGATTCCTGATAAGACGAACGTCGGAATGCAGGATCATCATCTAAGCTGGATCTCCGTGGATCAGAAGCAGGATCTCGTTTGTATTGGTCGCCGTTTGCATCAAACGTGTCATCTTTCTTTTTGTTTAATGCAGATCGTTGACGAATTGGCTCCGGGGCTCCCGCTGAAGTATAAGGTTCAGGCGTGGGAAGTAAGGCTGTGGCTGTTCCACCAAATCCACCATTAGATGGATAGACATAAGCAGTACGGGTGGTGGGAATCGTCCGCATTACAGTGACCGGCTTCATGGCAGTGACTGTTGTCTTCACATATCGTGTGGAGTTAACCGCAACTTTGCGAGTCGTTGTATAAGGAACCATTTTAGCGACGTTGTATGTCACCTTCCGAGTTTGATGTACGGCAACCTGACGTGTGACAGGCACGTTTTGTGTCACAACGTTGGGAACGTAGTGTCTGGTAGTGCGATATTGTGGCGTGAATGCCATTCTCATCGAGTAACCGGTTCGATTCATCCATCCCAGCAGAGTGGGACGGTTATCGTAGTCACAAGGAGACACACGTGGGATGCAATGACGTTGTGCTACCCAGCGACCCATGTCTCTTTGAACCTGCCGACACTCCGTCACATTCTGATATGACGTGTATGGCACATCAACGGTTCTGGGCTCAAGTACCTGCCGGTACTCAGTCACCTGCTGATCAACATATTTGGTTTCCGTAACCGGCCTCATCACTGTCTGATTGACAGGTCGGTATTCCGTTACCGGTACCTGTCGATAAGTTGTTTGAGTTACCGGAATCGGACACTGTACCACTGGCTGTGGACAGCAGTTTTGAATTACGGGTGGTGGTGCACAGGTATTACAGTTGTCAAAGGGCCGCCACTGAGCCTGGGCAGTACCAGCAGCCAACGAGAACAAAGTAATCCCCACTACGGGAATTGAACGAATGACGCATTTTAACATGAGCATGTCCTACAAAGAGAGTCTTTGAGAGGGGTATTTGAAAGAGTAATGTGAAGTGTGCAAGGTTTAGAAGCTAAGGCTCGCTGCAAAACCATTGCGATGGGGCACGGTTTTTATGAAAATTTGAAAAAGGGGTCAAGTCGTATTCGGCAAAATGCCGATAAGGTGCTGCCTGAGTTTTGCAAAAATGGATTTAATTATTGATTTTCAATAGAGTTAGCGGAATTGAATCTTTTTGAGAGTTTGCTGAACGAGGAAAAAATAAAGACAGGTTTGTGTGGATTACGAGAGAAAGCTGATCTCTGGAATGCGAAATTGCCGATGAAATCCCTGTTATCGGGCAAAGTAATTCCTTCTTTTTCGGAGATTCCTCCTCGATAACACCGTATTCACGAAATGACATCATCTGGATTTATCTGACGTGTATTAAAGATTTAGTTTTAATAGACTTACATCTTCAATACAGATAAGATTCCTGTTGCTGGCAATATGGATATTGCTATAAGATCTGTCGTTTCATAATACAGTAATCATCTCATTTGCTCGATCCCTTCACTCCTGCCCGGTTGTTAAGATCGAATGAGAGACCAATTAAGTAGCAACATGGAAGTTGTTCTGTGGACAATCTCTCTCCAGACAATCAGGAACGCTCATTCCTCGGCGAGACGTTATGCGCGATGACCCAGTTTGTGGTCACTCACTCTAAGTTTAGTCTGGCATTTGCGCTCATCATTTCCATTGGTTGTGTGTTACTAACGGTCTTCCGTTTGGAATTCAAAACAGATCGTGCTGATCTAATTGATCCTACAGCCGCCTTTCATAAAAAATGGATCAATTATACAGAGAGTTTTGGTAGTTCTTCTGATCTTGTGTGCGTCGTAGAGTCGGATACTCCCGAAGCGATTAAGTATGTATTACGCGTTCTGGGAAAGCGGATTGAACAACATCCAGAGTTGTTTGAAAATCCGTTGTATCAAATTGATCCTGGGGATCTTCCGTCGAAGGGATTGCAATATTTGACACCCCAGCAGTTACAGACGGGATTAGATCGGTTAGATGAATACGGTCCGATCTACCGTGGTGGACGTTGGGATCTAACACAGGTTGATTTGCTTTATGATCGGCTACGATATCAGATTCAGTCGCGATCCACGAGCTATCGTGGGGTAGAACGCGAGCAACATCTGGAGCCTCTCTTCAACCACGCTGCGATTCTATCGAACAGCATGTCGCGTTATCTGGCGAATCAGAGTGATTTTCAGTCTCCCTGGCCTTCAATTGTTCCCGTGAATGAACGAATGCGAGAGCGATCACGAGAAGTGATCTATCTATTGAACCAAAGTGGGACGATGGGATTTCTCAAAGTATTCCCCGTTCATCAGGAAAACGGGTTTGATGGTGCGACCAATGCGATTGAAAAAATGCGCAGTATCATAGGAGAAGTCGCTGCCGAAAACCCGGAGGCAAAGATAAGCCTGACTGGAATTCCGGTACTTGAGAACGATGAGATGCGCAAATCACAGTCGGATATGATTAATGCATCAATCATCTCCTGTCTCGGCGTGGGTCTCTTGCTATTTATCGGGTTTCGAGGTTTTAGACATCCCATCCTAGCGTTGATCATGCTGTCGGCAGGCATGGCGTGGGCGTTTGGATATACGACGTTAACCATTGGTCACTTAAATATTCTTTCGGTTTCTTTCGCTGTGATTCTGATCGGGCTCGGAATCGATTTTGGAATACATTACCTGGCTCGGTACATTGAACTGCGTCATCATGGCGAAAGTCTGGAACCGGCACTCATTAAGACATCGGGTACCGTAGGAACCGGCATTGTCACAGCGGCATTGACGACAGCGTTGGCCTTTTACTGTGCTGGGTTGACACCTTTTCTGGGAATTGCCGAGTTAGGATTCATCGCCGGTGGTGGAATTCTACTCTGTGCAGTTGCGACATTCATCGTTTTGCCTGCACTGTTATCACGGGCTGATCGGAATATCGAAGTCAAGCAGATGCCAACTCCATTTCAGGGGAAATGGTTACAGAAAATTATCATCCGATTTCCACGGAGTGTGGCTTTGTGCTCTTTGGGTGTGGTTGCTTTCTGTGCGGTTCAGATGCTGCAAAAAACAGACGACGGT
Organism: Gimesia aquarii; assembly: GCF_007748175.1. Classification (NCBI taxonomy): domain Bacteria; kingdom Pseudomonadati; phylum Planctomycetota; class Planctomycetia; order Planctomycetales; family Planctomycetaceae; genus Gimesia; species Gimesia aquarii. The sequence goes on along the minus strand of NZ_CP037422.1, from coordinate 2,681,158 downwards.
TGGAAGTCTCGTGTGGTTTATGATTATAACCTGCTAAACTTGCAAGCTTCCGGTCTGGAATCGGTGGAAGTTCAAAAACGCATTTTTAATGATGCTCAAAATTCTCTTTTGTTCGCGGTTTCGGTGGCAGATAGCGTCGACGAAGCCCATGCGCTCCGCAGGAAGTTTGAAGCATTGCCTACCGTACATCATGTTGAAGAGCTGGCTTCGCGCGTTCCCGCTCATTCGCCACGTGAGACAAATCTGCTCGTTCAATCGTTTCGGGCTCAGTTAGAGCAATTGCCCGATACTGTTCCCTATGTTAACAGATTGAATCCTCTCATTATTGGACGAAAACTGGAACAGTTCTATGTGCTCTTATCTCGCTATAACCACCCGAAAGCTCAGGCGACGGCACGTGTGCTCGATCAATTTCTGAATCGATTTGAGTCGATGACACTGTCTCAGCAATCACGGTTTCTTGATGAATTTCAATATCGCACAACGGCTTCTCTGTTAGGTCAATTTAAAGCATTACGTGGAGCTTCCGACCCGGCTCCTGTTCGTTTTTCAGATCTTCCTCGGTCTTTGACTTCTCGCTTTGTGAGTGCAGAGGGGAAATGGTTGATTCAAGTCTATCCCCGCGATCATATCTGGGAGATTGGTCCTCTGGAAGAATTTGTAAAAGAGGTTCGCTCCGTTGACCCCGATGTCACTGGAACGCCATTACAAAATTATGAGGCTTCGCAACAGATCAAAGTCAGTTACAAAACAGCTTCCGTTTATGCTCTGGCTATTATTTGCATCGTTTTATTGTTCGACTATTTAAGCCGTCGACACGCTGCCATGTCGATGATTCCTGCGTTGGTTCTTGCAACTTGCACCTGGTTTATTCTCTTCAATCGAGGAACGCCCATCAGTATTGAAGCTGCGATAGGCATGTTTCTGGTGATGTGCATCGGAGTCGCGTTTGTTTTAGATCGACAAAGTCTTTATGACGTTTTTTTGACAATGCTGCCTCCCGTCATTGGTGGTATTGTCATGTTTGGAATTCTGGCAATGATGTCGATCAATCTTAATCCAGCAAATTTAATTGTGTTGCCCTTGATTTTAGGAATTGGCGTCGATGACGGCGTGCATGTCGTTCATGATTATCGGATGAAAAAAGGCGCCTATAAAACATCTCCGAGTACCATTAATGCCATCGTTTTGACCTCGCTTACTTCCATGATCGGTTTTGGAAGTATGATGATCGCAACGCATCGGGGGCTCTATAGTGTTGGTCTGGTGCTGGTGATTGGTGTTGCTTGTTGCCTGTTCGTTTCCCTTGTCACCTTACCAGCTCTCTTGACCTGGATTTCTAATCGCGAACAAGAGACAGATTCGGTAAGTGTCAATAGTGGAGATGACAGGCAAAACAAGCATGGTAAGAAGCGGCGAAACCGCAACGAAATGGAAGCCGCCGCCTGATTAGGTGCTTACATGATCCAGCCGCCGCCAAGCACTCGGTCCTGATCATAAAGTACCACCGCTTGACCTGGTGCAACACCATATTCCGGATTATCAAACGAAACACGGAAGCGATCTTCGTCTAGAATTTCAACGGTGCAGTCTGCTTCCTTGTGCTGATACCTGATTTGAGCCTGACAGCGTATTTCAGAACCGGGACTGTCAATTAGCCAGTTGCTACGATTGGCTTCTAACGTTTTTCGAGCCAGATCCTCGCGCGTTCCGATTACCACGCGCTTTGATTCTGGTTCAATTTTGATGACAAACCGAGGTGTTCCAAAGGCAACACCCAGCCGTTTGCGCTGGCCGATGGTATAATTTTCGAAACCATTGTGGTGGCCGACGACGTTACCCTGAGTATCAACCATTTCACCAGCGGTTTCCTGCTCACCACGATAGCGATTGAGAAAGCCAAAATAATCATTGTCGGGTATAAAACAGATCTCCTGGCTATCTGGTTTGTTAGCTGTTCGCAAGCCGGCTTCTCCCGCCAGTTCGCGAATTTCCGGTTTGACGAATCCTCCCACTGGGAACATGATTTTATCGAGCAAACCGCGATTGATACCAAAGAGAACGTAGGACTGATCCTTTGATCGATCAAGACCGCGTACCAGTGCCGGCTGACTTTCTCCGGGAACAGAATTCAATTGTGCATAGTGACCGGTTGAGATATAGGAAGCGCCGACTTGTTCTGCGAACTCCCAGAGCTTGCCGAACTTCAGCCAGTTGTTACACATGACACAAGGGTTGGGTGTGCGACCGGCAAGATATTCATCGGCGAAGTAGTCTTTGATACGTCCGAAGGCGTCTTTAAAGTTGAGTGCATGAAAGGGGATGTCCAGCATATCAGCGACACGGCGGGCATCAGCGGCATCACTGGCCGAGCAGCAACCTTGCTTGTGAGATTTGGAATTGAGTATGGGCAATGTATTTTTATCGTCCGTTGCGCAGACTGTTTCTTCTGTCGCACCCGACCGCATGAACAGCCCGATCACTTCGTAACCCTGCTCCAGTAATAAATGGGCGGCTGCGGAACTATCGACCCCGCCACTCATCGCCAATACAACACGCGTAGACATATCTAAGAAAACTCAACTCGATTTGCTGAAGAATCAAAACTGCCAGAGACAATATTTTATTATAGACGGCTCTGAAGCTGATCACAGGGATTAAGGATTGAGAAACTTCTGATTTCAAATGAAATCAGGGACATCAGTTGGCTTCCAGGTCAAGATGCTGTGCTTTGGGAATTTGCCTTTGAATCTCTTCCTCGATTTTATCGATCTCTTCCGTCAGAGTATCAAGTAGATCCTTTGTATAATTCTGACAAAATTCCTCGAATTCTTGTTCATTTTTTATATCTGGATAAGCGGCAAGCGCTTTTTTCTTAAGTCGTTTCGACAGTTCTGCAGGATTAAAACTGAGGTCTGCTTTAATTCGATAATTATCGATGGAAAGCACGCGAGATCTGAGATCGATGACATCGTCAATCAGGGGATTATTTTTCAAAATCTGAACGACTTGTTGTTTTTCTTCACGTGGAATACTGGGGCCAACCAGCAATTCCTGATTACGAATGATGAGCCAGACCGCAATCCCACCCAGCAAAACTCCAATACCGATCGAACCGATAGCGTCCCAATAGTGATGTCCTGTTATTTGAGTGAGCAAAATTGCAGCGAGTGCAATAATCACACCCAGACAGGCAGCACCATCTTCAAGAATGACGGCAACCGCAGCCGGATCAGCTTCATATCGAAGATAATTATGAAAGGGTTTATTGTAACGAACCGCGTTTTTCCATTCCCCTTTGATCGCCAGGTAAAAAACGATTGCATCAATAACGAGCGCAAACAACAGTGCCCCGATGGCCCAGTTCATTTCTCCCATCGCTAATTCCGGAGGATGAAAGAGTGATTGCACGCCGTGATAGATGGTCACGCCACAGCCCAGAAAGAAGATTCCAACAGCGGAGATTAAAGCCCATACATAGCGTTCCCCCGCATAACCATATTCAAATCGTTGATCAGGCTCCTGATCGGCACGTACTAATCCGATGAGCAATAGAATTTGATTGAAGAGATCTGCAATCGAATGAATTGTTTCCGAAAGCATAGCTCCTGAACCAGTGATGAGAAATGTGGCTCCTTTGGCGATCGTAATCATCGCATTACCTACTAAAGCAGCAACGACTGCGAATCGGGAATTGCTTTGAGCCATATCTGATTTACCTCTGGATGACTGATTTTCTCCGTATTGAACCGAGGAATAAAATAGCAAAATGCCAATGTAAGTGCTATTCAAAGTAGGGAGAGCTGGCTGAAACGGGGGGCATCCTGCCAGGCAACATTAGACTTATTAAACCCGTCAAGATTTGAAGGAATCGATAAAAGCGGTATTGATACAAGCTTTAATCTATTATTAACTACAAAAAAAGTCCCTCAAACAGCTAGCTGATTGCTTGAGGGACTTGGTCGTGAGTATGGGGGTTCACTTATTTTGAAGCACTCGCTTGGGTTTCATTGAATTTCTTGGCGAATTCAATTTCAGCCTGCCAGCGTTTGACTTGATTTTGAGACGCGGTGAAAGCACTTGCAGCTGCATTGGCCGCGTTTTGTGAAGCGGTTGCTTTATCGGTTGCGGGCTTCAGAGCTTTCTGTAATCCGGCCAGTTTAGCTTTTGCGGCATTCAGAGCAGCAGTCATCTGTTTGATTTGTGGTGTGTATTGTGCAATTTTTTGTTGATTGGCTTTGACTGTAGCCTGATGGGTAGCCAGATTTTTCTGCTCGGCTGTATTTGCTGCCACTCTTTTATCCAGTGCCGCTTTCAGCTTTGCTGCTGCTTCGGCCAGATCTTTATCTCCGGCTACTTTTTTACTGATGGTATTCGCTTTGGCATGTGCCTCTTTGATGGCTGCTAAAGGTGCATTGATTGCAGCGATCTTTTTGGTTGAATTTGCAGCATTGCCTTGAGCACCTGTTAATGCTTTTTGACTGGCCGCTAAATTTGCATTCAACGCGTTCAACTTGTTTTGCAGATCGGTTTGTTGTTTCTGTGCAGCGACAATGTCAGCATTTACTTTTGCGACCGCCGCTTTATCAGCCTGAGCGACAGCTAAGAGCTTTTGATGATTCGCCTGAGTGGATTTCAGTGCGGCTGTTGCTGCCGTGAGACGCTGCGACAACTGTGGTGGGTTTGCCGTTAATTCGCCTGCTTCTTTTCCATCGGCTGCGTTCCAGACTTTAATTTTTCCCGTCCAGTCGCCGGCGATCACACGGTTGGTTTCATCACAAATGGTGACGCTGACAGCAAGATCTGCGAAAGCAGGCAAAGCGCGGAGTTGTTTTCCAGCCTGATCCCAGATCTTTGTCACGCGATCTCGACCACAGGTCACGATCCGACCATCACGGGCAAATTCAATACTTGAGGTTCCGGGGTTATGTGCATTCCAGGATTTGACGTTCCCGCCGTTTTCCAATTCCCAGAGTTTGACTGACTGGTCTTCACTACTTGTGGCAACGATATTGGAATCAGAACGCCAGGAAATTCCTGTGATTCCGCCTTTATGTCCTTTCAGAGTCAGGTATTCGCTACCTGTGGCCGCTTCCCAGACAAAGGCGCCGCCATTACGGTCACCAGAACAAAGCAAAACGGAATCCGGGCTGAAGGCCAGTGAGGTCATCCAGTCTGTATGCTTTCGAATTTCATAAGCGAGTTCTCCCGTGCTCGTGGAATAGACGCGAATGACTCGACTGGGACTACCCAGGGCGATAAATCTTTGGTCCGAACTGATATCAGCACACAGAACCGAATCGAGTTCATCGCCGACTGTAAAGAGGCGTTTTCCTGTTTTCACATCCCAGACGACCACTCGTCCACTTGCACCAGCGCGACCTCCACCAGCCAGCAATAAACTGCCATTACGGCTGAATTTCAAGACCTGTGGAAAACCTTCCGGGAAGGGAAGTACGCCTAACAGTTCCAGTGTTTTAGTATTGTAAAGCAAAATCTGTTTTTGACCTGCTACAGCGGCTAAAGGAGACCAGGGATTGGTAGCTAAGGCAGTCACAGCCGTCCCCAGACTGGTATGGACAACAGGTTCCAGACTCATACGGGGAGGCATGGGAGGCGGTCCCTGTGGCTTACCTGAAGACGCACCTTTGAGTGCAAAATCGAACTTTGGTTTCTTGATGACGACTTTACTGCCTGCGTTTTCAGGGGCACCACCATCGATCCATGCTTTAATTAAGGCGAGATCTTTGTCGGGGAGTTTATCTGATTTAGGAGGCATGAATGGTTCAGATTCATGCGTGACCAGCATGTATAAATAGCTGCCGTCAGCATCACCAGGTTCAAGTGACTCTCCAGCCGCTCCCCCTTGCATCAATCCGGTGTAGTTAGTCAGATCCAGGCCAGACGCTTTTTTGTCCGTGTTATGACAGGCAAAACATTTCGCACGAAAAATGGGCTTGATGTGTTCGTCAAAAGTGATTTTTACTTTTTTCTTGGGCGCGGGCTTTTTATCCTCAGCATGCAGTCCTGTAGATAGCAGGGAGACAAACAAACCGGCGACAATGAACCGTTTGCCAAGTTGACGGCACCAATGATCAGAGAGTGAGTTTTTCATAGTCATACCATATTAAAAGCGAGCTTCCAGTTGAAACTCTTAAGTTGCTTAGCCGAGTTCTCATTTAATGATTGAATAGAAACTCTCGAGAGTTCAATAATGACCAGAATACATCGTTTAAGGTATTCGCTTGATCTTTTTTGTTTGCATCAAGTACTTGAACCAGTGAAGAATATTCTTTATCAGTTGGTTTACGTGAGATACAGGAAATATACATTTCATCAACGATTTCCAGAGGCTTCTTGCCAGCTTTGAGTCTGGAGTCAACAAATTTGCCCTGGACGATTTTGTTGTTGACGGTATCACCATTCAGCAGGTGCAATGCTTGTGAAAGGCTGGGTTCCATACGTACTTCACAGGAACAGACGGTATCACGTTTGGCACGACCAAATGTAGTCAGGAAGTAAGTTGAAGTATTTCCGTCGGCAATCTGAACTGCACGAGCCCCCAGAGGCAAGCCACGAAACTTATTAGGTGCATTGGTAACTTGACTGATGCAATCGAGTAACACCTCAGCACGCATGCGTCTGGGTAATGCATGTGAGAAATTTGTCAAATCCTTCTCATTGGAGGTATTTGTCTGGGTCGAAAGCTGATAGGTTCGCGAAGTGCAAATATCGCGTACCAGTTTCTTAAAGTCATAGTTGTAGTCGGTGAAACGTTTTGCAAGCTCATTGAGCAATTCAGGATTCACTGGTGGATTACTGACACGGACATCATCGACTTCATTGATGATTCCTTTACCAAAAAAGTGAGCCCAGACAATATTACTCAGGTTAGTGGCAAAGTAAGGATTCTCTTTCGAAGCTAACCATTGTGAAACAACGACACGACGATCTTTACCGCGGGTATCAGGTTCAATACCGCCTAGAAACTTTGGTTTCATGACGCGTTTATCAACGAGGTGCCGAACTTCTCCGCTACCGCGATTATAAATAATAGACTCACGAGGATCTTCACTTCTTTTACGGCCAATTTGGGAGAAGAAAGAAGCAAAGCTGTAGTAATCATCCATCGTCCAGCGATCGAAAGGATGATTATGACATTGAGCACATTGAATTCGCATACCCATGAAAACCTGTGCTACATTCTCGGAAACTTTTAATGTGTCGCGTTCATTTTCATAGTAGTTGGTTGCTGCATTGGCGAATGTACCACCGGTAGAACCAAGAAGTTCCTGAATCATCACGTTAATAGGAACATTGGAAGCGATCCGTTCCTGTAACCAATTGTAATAGAGCAAGGCTGATTTATAGCTGATACGGTTATTTACCGTTCGAATTTGCAGTAATTCCGACCATTTCATGACCCACATTTCTACAAACTCTTTGCGGTTCAGTAATTTATCAACAAGTTTGTCCCGTTTTTTCGGGTCTTTATCAGCGACAAACTGATTGAACTCTTCGATTGTGGGAAGGATCCCACAGATATCGAGACTGGCACGACGCAGAAATTCAGCATCAGAGCAGAGCTCGGAAGGAATGACTCGTAACTTCTTTAATTTGTTGTGAATGAGTGTGTCGACATAATTCGATTCGGGGACATTGGGCCATTCAAAACTAAGTCCCTTAGGCAGGACGACAAAGTGCGATCCCACAGTGTGTGTATCGAAGCGGGCCATAATAAATGCTTCACCACGATTGTTGGCGGTAATCAGTCCTTTTTTCGTAATCGTCGCTGAATTGTCATTATTAGAGGAGAATGATGCCAGGGAAGTTACGTCACGTGTCGTTCCATCGGAATAGGTAGCCACAGCAGAAACCTGTTGTTTGGTTCCTTTTCCATCCATGACTCCACCTTTAGGGTAAATTTCCACTTTGGTGACAGTCGGAATGACGCCCGCATCGTAGGGGGCACCAGCTTGTAACCAGCGAAGCACGGCTGTGTAATGTTCTGAACCTTTTTCATAAAGCTTCCCACCTGTATGTGGTACAGCACCGATGGCTTTTTCGATCAGGAGACTTTCCTGTGGCAGGCTGAGGTTAATACGCCGTCCACTGAGTTCGCGTGTTAAACGGTGATGATCACCTTTAGGGTCGAATCCGAATAGTGACAAACGGAATCCATCTTTTCCTCGGGCGGCACCGTGGCAGCTTCCTGTATTACAACCCGCCCGCATGAACGTGGGCATAACGTCCAGGTTAAAGCTGATGGGGCGATCTTCTTTCGCTTTCACAACTTTTGCGTGCAGTTTTACATTCGTACCACCAAAGCTGGCAATTAAATCTGTTTCACCATCAGCGGCTGGGTAAAGTACGGTTTTGTCGAGACGCACAATGCCAGGTTTTACAGGTTTCAATTGTAATTGTGCTGTGACATCCTGAGTGAGGCCATTGTCATACACGACCTGGGCGATGATTGATTGACGATCACGACTGGTAGTCAGTTGAATATTTTGTGGATAGACATTTAATTTGACCAACTTAGGTGCTGGCTTAGGAGCAACGGGCTTTGCCGGTGCAGGTTTGGCCGGTGCAGGTTTGGCCGGTGCAGGTTTGGCCGGAGCAGGTTTGGCCGGTGCAGGTTTGGCCGGAGCAGGTTTGGCCGGTGCAGGTTTGGCCGGAGCAGGTTTGGCCGGAGCAGGTTTGGCCGGAGCAGGTTTGGCCGGAGCAGGTTTGGCCGGAGCAGGTTTGGCCGGTGCAGGTTTGGCTGGAGCAGGTTTAGCTGGAGTAGGTTTAGCCGGAGTAGGTTTAGCCGGAGTAGGTTTCGCTTTATCATCAGCCGTGGAGAGAGAGAGTCCACTACCGATAAATACCAGAGACAAAAAGCTGCGAAATACTAATTGGTGACGCCACATAATCAAAAACCTTTTTTCGTCAACAGAATTTCGTTGAGGAAAGTGATATTAAGTTTGAGTTTTACTCATTCGGAATTGAGCGAACTATTTTAAATCTACGTTATTTTGAACCAGATTCCAGACGTTTCTGGGCTTCTAATCGGAGTTTTTCCAGTCGAGTCAGCCGCTTCGGAGGCGCTTCTTTTTTGGGTTGCGCTTTTTTCGCGACTGGTTTCGGTTTGGGCGGTTCATTCTTTTTGGGTGGGGCAGGTTTGTCGATTCGAAGTTCAGTACGGCCCGTTGTATGCACAACGGTTTCGCCATTCATAGGAATTTCCACCTGGCAGAAAAGGCTCTTATGCCGTCCCTGTGGTGATGCGGGATCCGTTTTCACTTTGAATACAACCTCTTTACTCTCTTTATTAAACGAAATATCTGTCGTGGTGACTTTGGGGGGTAGTCCTACCAGTTTGATTTTTGCATCACCCTCAAATGGGTTTTTCATGCTGACAGTGCAGAGAATTTCTGTTTCTTTTCCCTGTTCCACAGCGGAACGTGCCAGTTTGAGATCCACAAACGAGTCGGCAACTTCCAATGAAGCCAACTGAGATGAAACCCAGGCGGCGCCACCAACATCAGCAGAACCAATCACAAAAACCTTCCATTTTTTAATTTGTGCATTTCCATTAGCATTGAGAGGATAGAACGCTTCATTCTTTCCTTTCGGGATGGTGACGCGACTGGAAGCGCCCACTCCCGGTGGTCGGAAGGGAAATTGTAAAGTGATCGGTTTATCGAAACCTTCTTTTCGAGTGACAACTACTTTGAGTTGCATCGAACCGCTACGTGTGAGTGGAACCTTAGGTTCTACAATATCTAACTTAAAGGGAAGCTCTTCTACAACAGCTACAGGTATTTGAGCCACATCTTTCAACCAGAGCAATTGGTTATTACGAACTCGAACCAGGTCAGCCCGGTTTTTAAAGACACCTTCAATTTTTTGTTTTGGATCGGCATGTCGACCTTTGAGCGCAATCAGCTCGCCTTCTACAGGAGCATCGGCGGCAGCTTCAAACACAACCGGCATGGTGGTTAAATTCGCGGCCATGGGCTCTGCAATCATTTTGATTCCTTTGGGAATGTTACTGGGATCAAGAACAATTTCACCCCCAAAATTTTTCCGAGCGACACTAATGACAGCGGCGAAGCGATTTCCTCGGGCAACAACAATTCGTTGACGTTCCTGAGAGTAGCGTGCATTTCTGGGAATACCCAGATCTAATGAGGCAGTCACAGGCAGCATCTCAACTCGATAGATAAAATCTTCACCTCCACGGGCGAGGTGGTCAGTAATTGATAGATAATATTCACCATCCGCAGGAAACTTATAACGGAAGTAGCTGTCAGGACCGCGTGAATCGTCGTTGGCGGCCAGTCTTTGAAATTTGGCATTATAAAGGGCCATCACGGGATCAAGGGGGGATCGGATCCGACGTGAGTAACACTCAATTTCTAATGTCTGGTTTTTCTTTCCCTGGAATTTAAAGTAGTCAATGTCACCAGCTTTCTCGATAATGCCATTAAAAGCATTTGGGAGAGTCGCTACTGATGCTTGTTTAAATTCGTTGTTGGGTTCCTTCTCGAATGAGTTACCATGCGGGAACAAGCGGAAGACATTACCAGAGGGAGCACTGCCTCCTGCATCAGAAGCAAAGAGACGGAAATCATCATCTGGTTTATTGGGAAGCTGAAATTCCTGAACCAGATTATTGACTGTATTGCCTTTGAAAGTGACTTTCTGCTTTGTTCCTAACTGACCACCGGCCGGATAAACGGCTGTAGGGCGAGGATAGGTTCCCACATGCAGGCGATAGAAGGCGGCGCCATTTCCACGATATGAACTATCGCGAACAAGAATCGTGTATTTTCCATCTGCGGGAGCAACGACGGAAACAGCTGTATCATTTCTCAACAGAGGCAGATCATCTTCTGCTTTCAGTTCAAATCGTTTTTCATCAAGAATTGCGACATAAGGGTCGAGTAGAGTGGTTGCCAGACGAACGCCTTCAATTTCGGCTGATATACGCTGGCCTTTTTTCGCGTTTACTACAAAATAGTCAACATCTTCATTTTGAATGACACCGGTTACTGTATGGTTTAACTCGATGGCCTGGGGGGTTTCGAATTTACTGTTGGGCTCTTTTTCGGCGACTTCGGGAAACTGTCCAACCCAGAATGTTTTGTAGTCGGAAACACCACTTTTTGTGCGGACCTGGAAAGTATGCTCACCCAAAGCACAGTCTGGTGCAATTTTTACGATTGCGGTACAGACATTCGCGTTCTTGGGGTTACCTTTGATTTCTTTAAATTCGAACCCTTTTTTATAGGAAAGAATTTCAACGGCATCAGATAATCGAGCCCCAATGAACGTCAGGCTGACTTCCGTGCCACGTTGTCCACCCCGAGGACGAACATAATTTAAGCCAGGGCTTGCTGCCTCGGATAGATCCACGAGTAACAAGCTAAATGCGATTGCCAAAACTCCGGTGCAGACAGAGCTGGTATACTTCTGCAGCATCACAGTTCCCCCCCTTGGAAAAGTAGATGTTCGAATATCTGTTTTTTATTTCGCCTGAATTGAAATGTTAGCACGAGAGAAGCTCTCACGTGCTAACATTTCGGTTTCAAATTATATAATGCTTGCTTAAGCAAGAAGGTCCTTAATGACTTTACCACCATTGACAATTTCAATGGGTCGGTCACCAGGTGCCATGAGTTCTTTATCAGAAACGATTCCCATACAATGGTAGATCGTTGTTGCCCAATCCATAACAGAAAGTGGGTTGTCTTCTGGTTCACTGGCAATGGCGTCAGATGCACCATAGATGTTTCCACCCTTAATGCCTCCGCCAGCCATTACGACACTGAAAACTTTAGGCCAGTGGTCTCGTCCGGATGTCGCGTTAATTTTTGGAGTTCGACCGAATTCACTACAGACACACACTAAAGTGCTCTTGAGCAGTCCACGTGTGCTAAGATCTGAGATCAAAGTAGCGAAAGCTTGATCAAATGAAGGCACGTTTCTGTTGATTCCATCTTGAATACGATCATGCATATCCCAGCCGCCGTATGTCATGGTTACGAAGCGGGCACCCGCTTCAACAAGACGTCGTGAAAGCAGCATACGAGCTCCTGCGGAATTACGACCATAAGCGTCACGAGTTTTGGCATCTTCTTTGTTGAGATCAAATGCTTCCTGCGAAGCTTTGGAAGAAACCATGTCGTAGGCTTGCTTATAGAAGGTGTCAACGGCATCTAGTGCATCCGATTTTTCTTTAGACACAAAGTGATCGTTAACGGCTCCCAATATCGAGCGACGACGTGTGAATCGGTTGGTATCAACACCGCCGGGTAGATTCAGGTCACGTACTTTGAAACCGTTGGATGCAGGGTCTGAACCAACACTGAATGGTGCAAAGGAAGAGCTAAGGTATCCTGTACCTGCAAATGTGTTGGGCTGATTAGGAATGCACACATATTGTGGCATGTTGTTCTTAGGACCGAATTCGTGTGTGACTACACTTCCCATACTGGGGAATTGCAGAGCAGGGCTGGGACGATATCCGGTGAACATATTGTGTGTGCCCCGTTCATGAGCCGCTTCACCGTGTGACATGGAGCGGCAGATCGTCAACTTGTCCATAACCTGTGCCGTTTTTACCATCTTCTCATTCAATCGAACTCCCGAAACATTTGTGTCGATCGAATTCATGGGCCCGCGGTATTCAACAGGTGCATAAGGCTTGGGATCCCATGTTTCCTGATGAGCGGCTCCCCCTGGAAGGTAAATGAAGATGACCGATTTCGCGACACCTTCTTTACTTTCGTAATGTTTCAGTTCCGCTTGCGCACTTTTCATTCGCAGGAACTGTGGCAAAGTCAGTCCGATACCACCTGCAAAGCCAACATGCAAAAAGTCACGACGTGATTGTTTCAAGCTCATAGTGAAATCTCCATTTTCGTTCGTGGGGATAAGCGGTGTTTTGTTAAGGGCTCTTGTTTGTCAGAGTATTAACTTATTGTCTGGTTTGAGCACAAATCTTTTCAGGTTGGATAAAAGCTGAGTAACTCAGCGGATGGCTCTAAAATTCGTATAAAATAGTAGAGTTTAATTGCAGGTGATTCTGGTAGTGCTTTTTAACTGTAACACATAAATCCAGTTGGGGTAGGAATCGTTGAAAAACCACCTGTTACGTATTATGCCAAATCTGCTCTTCGTTTTTCAAGACAAATTTAAAACTATCTACTCAGAGCTTTCTTTAACAACGCATATATCAAACATGGTTGATGCGATTTTGTCAAGGATTTCTTTCCTATTTCCAGGATCTCACTGGAAATATTAACATTGGTAAAACGTCTGGTTTTATTTCTCAACAAGTCCTTTTTGCTCTGAAATCTGATACAACCGGTCCGATTCGAGGTTATCCCATGTCGAGATGTTTCCAGATGGCCACATAACCGAGACAGAGATGATTTCGCTGTCATTACCTAACCCAAAGGTAATCGGTGACTCAGTTTGGGATAAGTAACTACGGGTGGGTATCACGGTGCGGCTTTGTAACCCTGATTTGGTTTTGATTTGAATTCGGGCGCCCACCGCATCTCGGCTGGAAACCAGAGCATTCTCCGTGCTTCCATTATTCGGATCTCCCGTGAGCCGGAAACGTGCCCAATGATGACCCGTTTGTTGATCATTACGTAAGAGTCTGGGTCTGTCTCCGGTTGTCATTATTAGTATATCCAAATCTCCGTCTGCATCGATATCACCAAATGTGGCGCCACGGCCCACCAGAGGTCGCACGAAGTCAGAGCCAACAAGAGATTCATCTAAGGGCAGAAACTCTGTGGCATGTTCGGGGCCGCAATTCCAGAATAATTGCGGCGCTTGTTTGTAGTGCTGCCGTTGCTGCACAATGTTGATGTCTTCTTCAAGATGACCATTCGCAGAGAACAAATCGAGGCGACCATCAAGATCGG